>JAWXTL010000018.1:0-13471 GCA_044433565.1 Rikenellaceae bacterium
AGATTGCTTACAGAGAGTGCCGTGGAAAGAATATCCATGGCACTCTTTTTTTGTTATAACTAAGTAATTGGACAAAGTTAAGTTTGGGGCAAAATGGTTCAATTGCGATAGCGGAGATTTGCCTTCGATAAGAAGGCAAATCTCTACGGGGCAGACGCTCCCCTCACGGGAGCGCTGCACTACTTCGTAGCACATGACCCAGCCAGAGTCCCAGAAAATACCCAAGCGTCCCAGAACAATCCATATCTTTGGAAATGACAATATTCCGAATTGCGATAGCGGAGATTTGCCTTCAATAAGAAGGGAAATCTCTACGGGGCGGACGGCTCCCCCCGTCGGGAGCCCCGTACTATTTCATAGCACGGTTCACACCGACAGCCGTCCGAGAATAGACCATATCTCCAAAAATAACAATCCCAACACCCCACAACATTACCACCTTTACGCAAAAAAAACCAAAAGGCTCGATTATCAAATTCGATAATCAAGCCTTTTGATTGTATTAATTTAAAATATAACAACAATTATTCCCCAAGGATCTCCTTCGCTTTCTGAAGAATAGTCATATCATCAAGAACAACAATACCGCCATCAGGCCCAGGCTCAGTGTGGATTCCTTGAGGCTGCCCGCCCCCATTGGTGTAGTGAGTGCCACCAAAATAGTTACGAACTGTATCCTCTTCGATACCAAGTTCTTGTGCGATTTGACCCATGGAGCCACTAGGAAGTGCGTCTTTAATACGACGAAGCTCATTAAATGTAATTGTATTCATAAGGCATTATGTATTTAGGGTTATAAATTTCTATAAAGATAGATAAAAAAAATGTAACGCCAAAATTTTTTACACTTTTTTGCACTAATAATCCAAAAAAGAGCCACCCATTATAAAAACTTTGACTATTGAATAAAAAAATCATATCTTTGTAGGCTAGAAAAGTAGATAAGTAAATATAACTATAAAATCAAAACAATGGGAACCAAAAGAACAATTCTTGACCAACTAACTCCTAAAATGGAGAAATCACTAGATCACTTCGAGGAGAATCTTAGCAACGTAAAGGCTGGTAAGGCTAGTGTAAATGTAATGAATGGTGTAATGGTAGAGTCGTATGGTGCTCAAATGCCAGTCAACCAAGTAGCAAGTGTTACTGTGCCTGATGCCAAAACGATCTTGATCCAACCTTGGGATAAAAACCTTCTAGCGGTAATCGAAAAAGCGATCATCAACTCAAACCTAGGTATGACACCTAGTAATAATGGCGAGGTGATTCGTCTGAATGTTCCACCACTTACCGAGGAGCGTCGTCGTGAGCTTGTTAAACAGATTAAAACAGATGCCGAAGCTACTCGTGTTACGATGCGTGGTTTCCGTCGTGATGCTATTGATGCTATCAAAAAGGCTGTTAAAACCGAGAGCCTTCCAGAGGATGTAGCAAAAGATGGTGAAGATGAAGCTCAAAAAATCATGGATAAGTTCAGCAAGAAAATTGATGAGCTACTATCGGCTAAAGAAAAAGATATTATGACTGTTTAGTCATGTGATCTTTCTCGCCCAGCGGGAGTGTTTCAAAAAAACCTGCTTTTTCTCGTATTTTTTAGAATACGGCGAAAAAGCAGGTTTTGTTTTGCATTTTCTTTTCTTGCGAAAAATGCGTACCTTTGACTTGAGAACATTGCAAAACGCAAGTTTTGCTCCGATTTTTGAGATCGTTGATAGGTGG
This sequence comes from Rikenellaceae bacterium, assembly GCA_044433565.1. Lineage (GTDB taxonomy): Bacteria > Bacteroidota > Bacteroidia > Bacteroidales > Rikenellaceae > Mucinivorans. Next base: position 1,723 of record JAWXTL010000018.1, read on the forward strand.
ATGAGATTTTGAAGATGGCGTAGGGGGATCTGAAGGAACATACTAGAGGCATGTGACTGAAGGTCACACTACGTTATCTTTGAAATATCGCTGCCTTGCGACGGTCTCTTGAATGAAAGATTTTAAATTTTATGGAAATTAATACTATTATTATACTTGTCGCTTTGGCAGGTTTGGGTGTGATTATTACACTGGTAACTCGACGACAAAACAACAACTCGGAGTCGGATCAACGAAATGAGTTGACAGCCAACCTCGCTCTCAAAGAGCAGGAGATACGTGCTTTTTTGAGCGAAAATGGTCAACTAGCTCAGGCATTGGAGGATGCTCAGGAGCGAAATATGCTTTTGCAGAGACAATTGGAGCAGCAGGTTTCTCGATACGATGAATCTATACAACAGAGGCAGCTATCCGAACAAAAGGTTGTGGTATTGACCCACTCCCTAGAGAGTGCTAATGCCAAAAATCAGGAGCTAGTTGCAACGATCGACCAACTCACACAAACAAACACCTCGCTAGATAATATTCGACGTGACAACGAAAAGCTAATAGCCCAACTTCAAGCCAATAATCAAACTCTAAACGAAAGACTAGAAAGCCAAAAACAAGAGGTGGAACAGTTGCAGAAACAGATGAAAACAGAGTTTGAAAATGTAGCAAATCGCCTTCTGGAAGAGAAAAGCAAAAAGTTTACGGAGCAAAACACCAAGTCGGTCGATCAACTAATTAAGCCTCTCGAACAAAGTCTAGCGGAATTTAAACAACAGATTAACAAAAATCTAACCGAGGAGACCAAACAACGCAGTTCGCTAGAGGAGCAGATGAAGCAGATGGTCGTCCAGAGTTCAAAGATTACAGCCCAAGCGAATAACCTTGCCACTGCACTCAAAGGAAAGTCTAAAATTCGAGGTAATTGGGGTGAGTTGATCCTAGAGACGGTTCTCCAAAATTCTGGTTTGCAACAGGGGAGAGAGTATGAGCTTGAAAAATCATTCGTCGACCAAGAGAGTGGCAAACGTCAACGCCCCGATGCACTGATCTTCTTGCCAAACAAACGAACAATAGTTGTCGACTCCAAGGTGTCGTTGGTGGCATACGATCTATACTGTTCGAGCGAAGACGAGGCAATACAACAAGAGGCTATCAAAAATCACATCTCCTCGATCAAGGGGCATATAGATACTCTGGCACAAAAGAGGTACGACAAGATCAAAGAGGCGAACGATTTCACTATTATGTTTGTTCCGATCGAACCGGCCTATATGTTGGCGATCGAGAAAGATGGTTCATTGTGGAATTATGCTTATGAGCGTCGTATTATGTTGATTAGTCCGTCGAACTTGTTGCCTTGTTTGAAGTTGATAAATGATGTGTGGTACCGGGAGAACCAGAGTCTCAACAGCCAGAAGATTGTGGAGCGAGGAGAGCGGTTATATGAGAAGTGTGTTGCTTTTGCTGATTCAATGGGTCGAGTTGGTGAGGCTATTGGCAAGAGTCAGGCAGAGTTCGACAAGGCTCAGAAGCTTTTGTCGACGGGTAATGGTAGTATTTTCTCTCAGACGAGGATGCTTCGTGGCTTGGGGCTTAAATCGTCAAAGGAGCTACCTGATTGGCAGGGAAGTTCGGAGGATTAACAGAAAATTACTTTTTGGGGGCGTTCTAATCAGAGGGATTTTCAATTGCGATAGCGGAGATTTTGCCTTTGTAAAAGGTGAAATCTCTACGGGGCGGACGGCTCCCCCCGTCGGGAGCCCCGTACTACTTCGTAGCACGTGTCACACCGACAGCCGTCCGAGAACAACTCCATATCTTCTAAAGTAATAAACTCCGAATTGCGATAGCGGAGATTTGCCTTCGCCAGAAGGGAAATCTCTACGGGGCGAACGGCTCCCCCCCGTCGGGAGCCCCGTACTACTTCGTAGCACGGGTCACACCGACAGCCGTCCGAGAACATTCCATATCTTTGGTGAAAGAATCTTCTCAAAAATATGTAATATTCTACTCACCAACCAAAGAGCAAACCTCGGCACAAGTAAAAGAGATCAAAGGCTCAGGAGCAATCTGAATCTGCATACCCCGAATCCCAGCACTAACATAAATAAAAGGAAATTCCAAACAAGTAGAATGAATATACGTAGGAAATGATCGCTTCATCCCAATAGGAGAACAAGCACCCCGAATATAACCCGTCGTAGGAAGCAACTCCTTCATAGCAATCATCTGAGCACTCTTATTCCCCGAAGCCCGAGCAGCCAATTTCAAATCAACCTCACCATCAGAGGGAACAACACAAACAAAAATCCCCGTGCGATCGCCCCGAAGAACCAAAGTCTTAAACACCTGACAAACATCCTCACCCAACTGCTCGGCAACGTGAACGGCCGAAAGATCCGACTCATCAACCTGATAAGGGATCAAACGATAAGGGATATGAGCACCATCAAGCAAACGGGCAGCATTGGTCTTAGAAAGTTTCTTAGCCATAACACAAAAACACATAAATGAACAACGCAAAAATAGTAAATATTTAGTATAATACTTCTTGCAATATAATTTTAAGAGAGCTGTTGTATCTTTGCGAACAAATAATTACCTTTGAGCCAGTTTATTATATCTAAAAAATGAAATTAATATGAGTTATTTCCCTAAATTACAGGACGTAGCTGCCGCAAAGCATACATTAAATGAAATTATTTCGGCCACACCATTACTAGAAAATATGTATCTTTCGGAGCGTTTCTCGGCCAACGTAATGCTCAAAAGAGAAGACCTACAAGTGGTTCGCTCATATAAAATCAGAGGAGCCTACAACAAAATTCGCTCCCTATCCGAAGAAGAACTCTCAAGAGGAGTGGTCTGCGCTAGTGCAGGTAATCACGCCCAAGGATTCGCCTATTCATGTGCAAAATTGGCAATCAAAGGGATAGTCTATATGCCAACAACCACCCCAAAACAAAAAATCGAACAGGTGAGAATGTTTGGTCGTGAGTTTGTCGAGATAGTGCTTACGGGAGATACATTCGATGCCTCGAACACCGAAGCAATTGCCTATGCAAATCAACAGGGAATGTGCTTTATCCATCCGTTTGACGACCCAAAAACAATCGAAGGTCAAGCCACTATCGGAGCTGAACTTATGGAACAAAGTCGCTCTCAGATAGATTATATATTTGTCCCAATTGGTGGGGGAGGACTAGCTTCGGGGCTAGGAAGCTATATCTCGCAAATCTCGCCAGAGACCAAAATCATAGGTGTAGAGCCATCGGGAGCAGCCTCAATGAAAGCATCATTGGATGCAGGGGAGGTAATTACGCTGGATCATATCGAGAAATTCGTGGACGGTGCAGCCGTAAAACGTGTAGGTGATCTAACCTTCGAGATCTGCCAAAATGTCTTAGATCAGGTGATTGATGTTGCAGAAGGCAAGGTGTGTACCACGATCTTGGATCTATATAACAAAAGTGCTATTGTCTGCGAACCGGCCGGTGCTCTCTCGATAGCAGCACTAGATATGTATGCCCAAGAGATCAAAGGAAAAAATGTGGTATGCGTGGTCAGCGGAAGTAATAATGACATAACCCGAACCGAAGAGATCCGTGAACGATCATTGCTCTACGAGGGGTTAAAACACTATTTTATCATTCGCTTCCCTCAACGTTCGGGTGCTCTGCTGACTTTCGTACAGCAAGTACTAGGCAAAGATGATGATATAACGCACTTCTCATATTCAAAGAAGACAAACAAAGAGCAGGGCCCAGCATTGATTGGTATCGAGCTTCAGCACAAAGAAGATTTTGAGCCTCTTCTGGAGCGTATGTCACAATATGGCTTTGTCTACGATTATATCAACGATAATCCAAACTTGTTTCAATTTTTAATCTAAAAACTATATCTGCCTATGACGAAGAAACATCTTTTGTTACTGACAACCCTCTTTTTTACTACCTTGAGTTCCCTCGCTCAGCAACGTGTTGTCTCTAAAGTGGTCGATGCCACTACCCTAGAGCCAATACAATTTGCTACGGTTTCGACCGATAGCTCATATACGATGACTAACGAACTAGGTGATTTTGTGTTGGATGTTACAGGAGATGTTATTCATGTCTCCCTGTTGGGCTACGATCATTTTCAGGTGGAAGTCTCAAAGCTACCCGAGCTTATCAAGTTGCAATCACAGCCCATCATGATTAGCGAGGTTGTGGTTCGGGTCGATAGTGCTATCATCGAGATCAAGGAGGTGCAAAGTCGATATAAGAAATTGCTCCGCAAGTATCAATACAAGTTCCCTAAGCGCACTTTCTTCTTTCGTCAGCACTCCTATAACGGCGAGTACTACACCGAGTTTATCGAGAGTTTCTTTTCGGGACGTTCGGCTGTGGCGATAATGGATTTGCGCCTTATGGATGGTCGTTATGCTGCGATACAGACTCGGGATTCTTTGGCTGCGATGAATATCACCAATGCTTTTGTCCTTTCTCAGATTCAGCTTATCAACCATCCGGTGGGAAGTTTTATCTCTCCTTTGTCCGACAAGTTCTATTACTATTATGACATTACGGTATCACACTTTATTAACGCTGGGTCTGACGACGAGATAAAAGTTTACCGTTTTGACCAGTTAGAAAACTCAACTACGAGTCCTATGCTCTGCGGTATGCTGTATATTCGCACTCGTGACAAATCTATTATGCGTTTTGATGGTCACACCGAGAATTTCTCGTTATTGGTGAGTCCTTTGGTCAAGGTTGAATCGGAATCCACCGAGATTGATATTATTTTCAGTGATGCACGATTTGATTTCCCGATTGTCGAATCGGTCAATACTACTATTACTCTCAATGGTTTGTTTAGCAGTGGCGAGGTCGTTGATCGTCCTACTACATTTCGCACACAGACTTTGATGTTTGCCACCGATATTAAGCCCGACAAGCGAGGTCGGATGATTTTGCAGGATGATAAGATTCTTCCGGAGATTTCCGATACAAAATACGATCCTAAGTTTTGGAACGACAACCCTATTGTGAAGCGTACGGCGGTCGAAGAGCAGATTATCGAGGACTTTAATCGTATGGGATCATTCGGAAACTTTTCAATGTAGGAGGTGTTTTTGTCGTGATGGACAAGTGCTAGTTTAAAGGCATTGCAATCAGTTAATTGCAATGCCTTTGCATTATTATGGGTAGAGTAATTTTCCGAATTGCGACAGCGGAGATTTGCCTTCTGGCGAAGGCAAATCTCTACGGGGCGAACGGCTCCGACACGCCCCGAGCCCTACACTATTTCATAGCACATGACCCAGCAAAAGTCCCAGAAAATACCCGAGCGTCCCAGAACAATCCATATTTTCGGGGATAGAATCTTGCCTACCTTCCAACAAGCCCTACTACTGAGCAGAATAACTATACAATAGCTCAATCTCCTGAGACCAAATCTCAGGCTCGGGAGTCTCAAGAATCAAAGGAATATTATCAAATCGCTTATCCTGAGCAATATACTTAAAAGCCTCCAGCCCCAAAGTACCCCGCCCCAAAGGAGCATGACGATCCACTCGACTCCCCATAGCCTTGAGATCATCATTGAGGTGCATACCCCGAATATAAGATAGCCCAACAACCCGATCCAACTCATCAAAAGTAGCATCACAAGCCTGGGCAGTACTCAAATCATATCCTGCGGAATAAGCATGGCAAGTATCAATACAAAACCCAACCCGACTCTTGTCACGAACACCATCAATAATATCCCTAAGATGCTCAAAACGATAACCCAAATTAGTGCCCTGACCAGCAGTATTCTCGATCACAGCAATAACACCCTCGCTCTGATCCAAAGCAATATTTATAGATTCCGAAATACGAGAGAGAGATTCTGCCTCGGATATTTTCTTGAGATGACTCCCAGGATGAAAATTCAAACGATCAAGACCCAATGCCATACAACGTTGCATCTCATGAACAAAAGCCCCACGAGATTTAACCAACCCCTCCTGCTCGGGATGACCCAAATTAATCAAATAGCTATCGTGAGGCAAAACCTGCCAAGGCTCAAAGCCATATTTGTCCATAGCATTACGAAAAAGCATAATAGCCTCATCTGTAAGATCTGGCGCACTCCACTGTCGCTGATTCTTAGTGAACATAGCAAAAGATTTCGCCCCAATCTCACTAGCATTACGAGGTGCATTTTCTAAACCACCCGACGCACTAACATGCGCTCCAAAATATTTCATAACGTGCAAAAAAAGTTAAATTAAATTTATGTAAAAGTAATGTATTTTCTGCAAAAATCGCTACATTTGCAATCAAAGAAATATTTTTACCATAAATTTTATCTTTCAAATGAATAAGTACCATATTGCAACCCTACTAATTTCGCTATTGGCTATGTGCGAGACAGCCTTTGCTCAATTTACACAACCATTGGTAACACCCTCACATGAAGTTGTTGTCGATAGCATACAGGTAGATACAGCACCAGAGGTTAACGCTACGCTCTATAGTGAGGCATACCAGAAATACCTAAAAAGTCTGCAATACTGGGAGCGCAATAAATTCACGATCACCAACTCGGGATTGTCATTGACCCAAGCTATGCTAGACAACTGGGCGGCAGGTGGTCTTAACTCATTCTCGGCTCGTCTGTATATGAAGTTGGCACACAGCTATACCAACGAAAAAACATTTACACTAGCCACAACCCTAGAGGGTGCTTTGAGTATGGTGCAATCGGATGGCAAATTCACTAAAAGTGAAGACTGGTGGACACTAACTAGCAAACCTAGCTGGACAATAGCCCCTAAATGGAGCTTCTCGGGCGACGTTATGCTCAAAAGCCAATTTGTCAATGCCTTTACGGTAGTTGACGACACTACATCAACATTGGCTTCGACCTTTATGAGTCCTGGTACATTGACCGTCTCGGCCGGTTTCACCTATAAAAGTGTCAAAAACAACAACACACTGACCATCTATATGGCACCAGCTTCGGGTAATATGGTAATGGTCTTGAATCAATTTATAGCCGACCAAGGTAGCTATGGCGCAGCAGGAAGACAATTTATCCCAACATTCGGTTCGCTATTCCGTACCGAATTTTCCACAAAATTCTCGCAAGACAAAGTATCATACTCCACCAAACTCGAAACCTATTGGAACTATGATAGCGACCCAACCATCTATTGGGAAAATATCCTAAACATAAAACTAACCAACATATTGAGTTTCAACTTCTCGCTAATATCAAAATATTACCGCACAGAGACCCCACCACGTGTAACAGCAGGAGGTAACAGTTTCTGGGATTATTGCCAAATAAACCAAAGTTTGGGACTCTCGTTTTCGATAAGTTACGAATCAAAAACGCCAGACAAAATCAACCTAGAGAATATCAAGCCATTGACCTACAAATAGGCTCACAGCTCCGTACAGTTTCTCACTCTAAGGGATAATTATGTTTAATTTTATTACAAAATCAGTCTCGGCAATATCGCTCGTTGTCGCACTATTTGTTTCGTTGGCTTTGATGGGATTTCTCTTTGTTGGAGACCTCTGGAAACCCCACTGGGTAGCCATATCACTGATTTTTGCCATCTCGACCTACTATTTTTCGAGCTGGGCAATATCTCGACTAATCAACGAACGAATCAGACCACTCTATCTCTTTATCGGTTCGCACAACAGCAAACCACGAGACAGAGACTCGCACAAAACAATCTCGAAACTAGAGGATGAACTACGGTTGTGGGCGCAAAAGTCCAACGCCGAAATGACTAATCTGCGAAGTATGGAGAACTATCGTAAGGAGTTCCTTGGGAATGTGTCACACGAGCTAAAAACGCCACTATTTTCGTTGCAGGGGTTTATCGACACGCTGATAGCTGGGGCTGTCAACGACCCAGTGATATGCAAAAAATACTTGGAACGAAGCGATAAAAATGTGGAGCGTTTGATAAATATCGTTCATGACCTAGAGGAGATTTCTAGGCTAGAGAGCAGTACTCTGGTTTTGCATAAGAGCGATTTTGATATTTCGACTCTCATCAGCGAGGTTTATCTTGCGATGGAGTCTCTGTATCGGGAGGCAGGTATCGAGATGAAATATTTGCAGCGTAACCCTGTTTTTGTCTGTGCCGACCGCAAACGAATCGAGCAGGTGCTGACCAATCTGATGAGCAACGCCATGAAGTATAATCGCCCGAATGGGTCTGTTGTTGTCAAGTTGACAGATATGTTTGATTCTATTATGATTTCGGTTTCGGATACGGGATTTGGTATTGAGGCGGAGCATATTCCACGCCTTTTCGAGCGATTTTACCGTATTGATAAGGCACGTTCACGTGATGTTGGGGGTACGGGTTTGGGCTTGGCTATTGTTAAGCACACTTTGGAGGCTCACAATCAACGCATTAATGTGCGCAGTGAGGTTGGAGTTGGTACTACTTTCTTTTTTACACTACCCAAAGCGAAGTCTTTGCGTCGCTAAGATTAGGTAGAAGATATTCTTTCGGGGGGAGTGTCACTTGGGCAGAGGGGCCTTTGGCAGAGGTGTTTTCAATTGCGATAGCGTGACTTTTCTTACAGAAAAGTCAGCAGGGCGGACGCTCCCCCCACGGGAGCCCTGCACTACTTCGTAGTACATGACACCCGTAGCGTCCGAGAACAATACCATATCTTCGGGAATGATAATATTCCGAATTGCGATAGCGGAGATTTTGCCTTCTGGTGAAGGCAAATCTCTACGGGGCGGACGGCTCCCCCCGTCGGGAGCCCCGTACTACTAAAGTAGCACGAGCCACACCGACAGCCGTCCGAGAAACGAAACAGACCTCCCAAGAAAAATCGAAACAAACACAGCAAACCCAAAAACAAAAATAAACCCCAAAGAAAACAGTTTGCTACTTATGGTAATATTTACTACCTTTGCCTAGAATATTAATACTAAACACCGACAAGAAAAGTGTTATCAAGACGACTACTAAGAATCAAGGTGGCTCAATCGCTTTATAGCCATATACAAAGCTCAGAGACCAATGTCACCCGATCAACAAAAGAGTTAATACATAGCTCACGTAAATGCTATGAACTCTATCTGATGATGATTAAACTCCTTCCAGAACTTCGTGAATACGCCAACCAACGCATAGAACTAGGACGCTCAAAATATAAACCAAGCGAACAAGAACTAAATCCAAATATGAGATTTGTAACAAATCCTCTGTTTGATATGATTGAGGATTCGGATGATTATAAGGGAACAATCTCTCGCCTGAGCTGGAACGACGAAAGTCAAGTGGTACGTAGCATCTACAACTCGCTAGTTGAGTCGGAGTTCTACCAACAATATATGGATGCCCCAGAAGTTGGATTTGCCGACCACAAAAAACTGCTGGTAGATATATACAAAAATCTAGTCGAAGAAAATCAACTAATCGAATCATTCCTAGAAGATAACTCTATCTTCTGGATAGACGATATTGGCTATGCGCTAGGATTCGCACTCCAAACAATCAAAGCCCTAAACGAAACAAATACCCAAATCGCTGTTCCAGAACCATTCAAAAACGAACACCAAGAGTTCGCAGTAGAATTGCTAGAAAAATCAATCCTACAACACAAAGAGAACCTCACGATAATCGAATCACTGACCGAAAACTGGGAGGTAGAACGTATCGCTCTTATGGATCGAATTTTGATGTCGGTGGCAATATCCGAGCTTACCAACTTTTCGTCTATCCCCGTCAAAGCAACACTTGATGAGTTTATCGAAATATCGAAATACTATTCGACCCCACAAAGTGCCAACTTTATCAACGGCGTGCTAGATCGTGCAGTAAACAAATTAACATCAGAGGGAAGAATCGTAAAACTAGGTCGTGGTATAATCCAGAAATAATCACCCGTAACCAATCCGATCAGATGCAAAAAAGAGTCGTGTGGGGAATAATCCTAATGGCAGTGCTCTCGGGGTGTGGAACAAATCAAAATAACACACCATCGAGCCAAGATCCTCGCTCGGGTGCAAAAGTGGTTATAATGCCAAAAGCCCAAGAGAAACAGACCAAGATAGATACAATAAGATTAGGAAAACTACACGAAGGAGAGGTGGTAGAGACAGGAATCTGGCTCAAAAACACCGACACCAAACCACTAGTTATAGTCTCGACAGTGACAGGCTGCGGATGCACAACAGTGGGATACGATACCAAACCCATAGCACCACAAGATTCAAGCTATATCAAGATAGTCTATAACTCAAAAAACAAATACGGACAGCAAATCCAAGATATAGACCTTATCTCGAGCGACAACCAAATAGCCAAAACCATACTTATGGTAGAGGTGCTAGATAATAACTAAAGAGAAAATTACGTTAAAAAAATAAAAAATTAAACTATGAACTTTACAAACATTTTGCTTCAAGCAAACCCACAACCAGAAGGTTTCAACTGGCAGTTTATCTTGATGATGGCACTTATCTTTGGTGTTATGTATTTCTTGATGATTCGTCCACAACAAAAACGTCAAAAAGAACTAGCTCGTTTTAGAAAAGAGCTTAAAAAAGATGACAAGGTAATCACTGCTGGTGGTATCTATGCTTCGATCAAACAAGTAGACGAGACAACTGTACTTTTGGAAGTAGATAGCAATGTTACTTTGCGTATCGACAAAAGTATGATTATGCGTGATCCTTCAGATTTCGTTCAAAAATAGTCACTTTCTTGCTGCTTATCGGCTTTATTAGCTGCTGAGCACAGAGCGAATATTTTTGCTTTTATAGGGTTGACACTCCTTTTTCGGAGGTGTCGACCCTATTTTATTTTGCGGTCTGCTATTTTATTTGTAAATTGCAATGGAATTGTTATGTTATCGCCCCACTGCTTTATGTTTTCGGATAATAAAGAACTCTCACTTGCTTGGGAGTATATAAATCGCACCTGCGAGACTATCTTCCTGACCGGAAAAGCTGGTACAGGCAAGACCACTTTTCTGCGTAATGTGGTCAAGAATTGTCATAAACGACTGGTGGTTGTATCGCCAACGGGCGTTGCGGCTATCAATGCTGGTGGCGTAACCGTGCACTCTTTTTTTCAACTACCTTTTGGGGTCTGTATCCCTATGTACACCTATGCCGAGCGAAAAAACTCTTTTCGATTCACCAAATCGAAGCTTAATATTATTCGTTCGCTAGAGTTGATTATTATCGACGAAGTTAGTATGCTGCGTTGCGATTTGATCGACGAGATAGATAAGGTTTTGCGTCAGCTTCGACGATCGACCAAACCTTTTGGAGGTGTACAGATGCTCCTGATTGGCGATATGCAGCAGCTTTCGCCTGTTGTGAAACCCGAGGAGTGGGATATATTGAGAGAACATTACTCGTCTCCTTATTTTTTTGATAGTCAGGTTTTGCGCCAGAATAACTATGTTGCTATTGAATTGCGGCAGATATATCGACAGAAAGATCCAGAGTTTATTCACCTGCTTAGTTGTGTTCGTAATAGTACGATGGATCATACGTTGCTCCAGCAGCTTAATAGCCGTTATATTCCCTATTTTTCGGATGCTAAAGGCGAGGGGTATATCACCTTGGCGACTCATAACTCTACGTGTGACAATATTAATGAGAGTCGACTGGCTCAACTTCAGCAGACTCCCTTCACATTCAAAGCCGAGATCGAGGGTACATTCCCGACATATAGCTATCCGCAATCAGAGACTTTGGTGCTCAAGAAAGGGGCGCAGGTTATGTT
>JAWXTL010000019.1:0-13443 GCA_044433565.1 Rikenellaceae bacterium
GCATCAGGGCCAAGTAGCGACGACCCCACCAGACCGGTCAATACCACCATAGGTGTACTGTCCATCATGGCATCGGCCAATCCTGTAATTACATTGGTTGCAGCAGGGCCCGAGGTTACGATCACCACGCCAGTTTTGCCCGATACACGAGCATAACCTTGTGCTGCATGAGTTGCTCCTTGCTCATGACGAACAAGAACGTGCTCTATTTTGTCGCTATATTGATATATAGCGTCGAATACGGGCATGATTGCTCCTCCGGGGTAACCATATATGGTCTGTACACCCTCTTCGAGTAGCGATTTCATTAGGATCTCCGATCCACTTATTTTTTGATTTGCCATTTGGGATAGTATTGTTTTATTCGATGATACGTACAGCTCCTTGGTCTGCCGAACTTACCATTGAAGCATAGGCTTGAAGGGATTTCGAGACTTTTCGATCTCTTTGTTTTGGATGGTAGGCTAGTTTTCCTTTTGAGCGTTCTTCTTCTCTTCGGCTCTCTAGCTCCTCTTCGCTCAGAAGCACGTTGATACTTCTTTGAGGGATATTTATCTCTATTTGGTCTCCATCTCTGAGCAGTGCTACATCACCACCTGCTGCTGCTTCGGGCGATATATGCCCGATTGAGAGACCTGATGTTCCTCCCGAGAAGCGTCCGTCGGTAATCAGGGCGCACTCTTTTCCGAGGTGGCGTGATTTGATATATGAGGTTGGGTAGAGCATCTCTTGCATACCTGGCCCTCCTTTGGGCCCTTCGTAGAGAATCACCACAACATCTCCGCTTTCGACCCTACCGCTAAGGATTCCCTCACAGGCATCATCTTGCGATTCAAACACCTTAGCTGTCCCTTTAAACAGGAATATCTTTTCGTCAACACCTGCTGTTTTGACCACACACCCTTTCTGAGCAATATTGCCATATAACACAGCCAAACCACCATCTTTTACATAAGCATTCTCGACACTACGAATTGCCCCTTTTTCACGGTCACAATCCAAACTCTCATACTGAGACTCTTGCGAACCCATCAAAAGGTTGAATTTATTGGCAGGAGCACTTTGCCACAACTGCGAATTGTTCTCTAACGAATAGTGCTCGACAGCCTCTTCGAGGGTATATCCATCGACACGCTTCACCTCGGTATTGACCAAACCATGCTTTGCCAATTCACACATAATCGAAAGGATACCCCCCGCACGATTCACATCCTGCATATGGTAGTGTGAGTTTGGAGCAACCTTACACAGCACTGGGGTGCGGCGTGATAGAGCATCTATATCCTCCATCGTAAAATCCACCTCCGCTTCGTTGGCAATAGCCAAAAGGTGAAGAATAGTATTTGTCGACCCCCCCATAGCAATATCCAAAGTCATAGCATTCAAAAAAGCATCACGAGTAGCAATCGAACGTGGCAAAACCGAATCATCACCATCACGATAATATCGATAACTATTCTCAACAATCAAACGTGCAGCATCAATAAACATCCGCTCACGATTGACATGAGTTGCCACCACCGTACCATTTCCAGCCAGAGCCAAACCAATAGCCTCATTCAAGCTATTCATCGAATTGGCGGTAAACATACCCGAACAAGATCCACAAGTCGGACAAGCCAAACGCTCCACAGCCGACACCTGCTCATCACTCACGCTATCATCTGCCGCCTCAATCATCGCATCAATCAAATCCAGCGCACGACCCTTATAATTACCAGCCTCCATAGGCCCCCCCGAAACAAAAATAGTCGGAATATTCAATCGCATAGAAGCCATCAACATCCCAGGGGTAATCTTATCGCAATTACTAATACAAATCATAGCATCCGCCTTGTGAGCATTAACCATATACTCCACACTATCGGCAATCAAATCACGAGATGGCAACGAATACAACATCCCATCATGCCCCATAGCAATGCCATCGTCAATAGCAATCGTATTAAACTCAGCAGCAAAACAACCCAGCTTCTCGATCTCATGTTTCACCTTCTGACCGATCTCATGCAGATGAACATGACCTGGCACAAATTGTGTAAAAGAGTTGACCACAGCAATAATAGGTTTGCCCATCTGCTCCTCTTTCATTCCATTTGCTCTCCACAATGCTCTGGCACCTGCCATTCTGCGTCCTTGTGTACTATATGCGCTACGTAGCTTGTTTTTCATAGGTTCTATTTTATAATACGACAAATGTATGTTCTTTGCTAGGTTTGCTAAACTATTAAAGGGTAATAACTACGATCTCTAACCCTCACGGGGCATCTGCGAGTAGCAGGATTTGATTACGATTTAATTGTTTTTATTTACAGTTGTCTTTTGATTTCTATATATTATGGCTTTGTTTTCGTCAAATGTAGTTTACTCTTTGCTCTATTATGCTACTATGTCTAACAATATTTTGGCTCTAAAATTTGGTTACAATATCGCTCACCTCGGGGTTCTGATAGCCGCTAATAAGGTGCAAATATAATAAAAAAAGACCGCCTACGAACATTTCTCGTGGCGGTCTTATAGAATATTTACACAAAAGCTCTTTTATTCTTCGATTGATAGCCCAAGAGCTTCTCTCTCTTGCGCCACTTTTTGCGCTAGTTTCTTGACTATCACCACAAAGATTCCAGTTAGAAGCAGATTTGACACCAAAGTCAACAGGGCAATTGTCAATAGTGGCCCCCCTAGTCCGTAGCCAATAGCGATAAAGATGATACCTGCTCCCACCTCACCACGGGTAAACATACCAATTGACAACGCCAGACGCTCTTTGACCATGCGGTCACGATATGCAAAGAGTGGGAACATTTTTCCTAGATTGGATAGGATGGTGATTATCAACACATGAAATCCGATCTCGCCCCAACTCATCTCTGGAATTGATGCTGTAACCGAATGGGCTGTTGTGGTAGCCGCATCTGCTAGACTTCCAAAAACCAACGGTGCACTCATCCCCACCAAGAACATAAATAGATAGGAGATCAATCCTGCAACCTGCTTGTCTTTTTTCGACTCTTTGTGGTTGGTTTTGATCACCATACCCAGCACAAAAGCAGGAAGTAGAACCTCGACGTGTACCGCACCTTCTGCTCCAAAATGGTGTTTGGTTAGGTGGTATGCTCCCTCGAACGAGATAGCCAACAGAACGCCATAGCCCAACAGTGCCCACCATTTCTGGTTTAGTTTAAACGTATTTAGCTTTTTCCAACCAAACCAAAGGCTAAAGATTACAACAATGAGGATTACCGCCAACTGCCACTTCATGCCGATCATCATGATTTGCAGAGGGATCATCAATAATATGGTATCTAGGTCGTCGAAGATTGCCAGAACCTGAGTTTTTTTGTAGATCCAACTTCTTTTGAGATTGGCCGCTGCCAACATCGTAAAGAGGATACCTGCCGAAGTTGGTGCCGCAAAACGACTCAACAATAGATTCTCTTTCCACGAATCCCAATCCCCAAAACTTCCACTTGGCATGAGATACATAAAATAGATACAGACAAAGATCCACGGCACGGCAGCAGTAGCCATAGCAATAAAGTAGTCGGTGGTATATGACCTCCAACGTGATTTATCAAGTTCAAACTCACGCCCTACATTAATCATAATAAATGCGAGGGAGGTGTATAGAAGTGCGTTTAGTATCGGCTTGATGGAGGTGTAATTTTCGCCACCAATCATTTGGGGTACTACCTGCGAGGCTACAAGACCCAGGATTAGAAATAGGGAGAAGAAGATGATTTTTTTCACGTATTAGTTTTGTTTTAGAATTTATTAAAAAATGTTTCCCGACAAAGATACAAATTTTTTGCCAATTTTCCTACTCTACAACACTTTGAATCGGGCACTTTTTGAGATTTTTAACTTTAAAGACCGCTGATAGGTGGCTAAGATTTTGAAGCTCACACTATGTTGTCTTTGAAATATCGCCGCATTGCAACAACCTCTTCTATTTCTCGATTTCGACCTCTGCTTCGATCGGTCTATGGTCTGATGCTTTTGGCTCGTTTACCACTTGGCTGGTTTTGACCGCAGTGTTGTCACCTCTTTTTTTGAGGATGTAGTCGATGCAGACCGTTGGCGTGTCGGCTGGAAAGGTTGGCTGTGGTGCGCAAGAGATGGCTTCAAACTTTTGGGATAGTTTTTTGTATGCCTCAGAGTTCGGCTCTATATTTAGGTCACCGGCCAAAAACAGGGGCTTGCTCCATTTTTCAGCCTCTCTCTCGATTATTCCTACTGATTCTAGTACATCTTTTTCGGTTAGCGAGAAGTGGGTTGCTAGAAATACGTAATCTTGAAATTCGCATACTAGCAGTACTCTTTTCTCTTCGGCACCTGGTAGCGGGATTTTGTAGCTGGTTATTGGTTTTTCTTTTGATAGCACTCCCACTCCGTAGCTTCCTCCGCTAAATTCTATTGCCGAAGCGAAGGTGTAGTTCATTTGGGTTCTTTTCGCTAGATCTTTTAACACGTCAACACTTTGACTTCTTTGGGTTACGCTATCAATTTCTTGAATTGCTATTACGTCGGCATTTATTTGTTTTATTGCAGCGGCAGTTCTTTCGGGGTCTCTAATATCGTCTATTCCTATTGTATTACGGATATTGAAAGAGGCGATTTTAAGGGTTTTGGCCTCTTTTGAACATGCTGATATTAGGCATGTTAGCAGCAGAAGTAGGGTTAGTTTTTTCATCATTATTGGGTTTAAGTTTTTTTGTTTAGCTGCTCAAAAGTACTGATTTTTTTGATATGATTGTTTTGGTTTTGGGATATTTTTTTGCTTTTGATGTTAAATTTATTTGGATGTGCAGATAATTTGATCTATCTTTGCACTGCAAAAAGGGGATTCAGCTCTTGAATCCTTATATGCAACAAGCCCAGATGGCGGAATTGGTAGACGCGTTGGTCTCAAACACCAATGGAGCAATCCGTGCCGGTTCGATCCCGGCTCTGGGTACAAACAGAAAGAGCTAATTATCTTATTAACAGGTAGTTAGCTTTTTTCTTTGCTCTATTCTTTTTGTAATTATAAGATTTCGTGGCACCAATTTATTGTAAGAATACAGAAAGTGTGAAATCGGATGAAATTAATTTATGTGGTTTAGGTATGAAAAATATATTCTAAAATTTGTATTTAAGAATATATTAATGTATTTTTGGGCTTAGATACAACCCCGAATCTAGTAGATTCATAGTTCTGCTGCTAGATTCATAAGGCAATACTAATCCCTAGAACTTTTATGAATTAAATTATGAAAACAAAATTCAACTATTTTCTATCTCTATTGTTGTGCCTCTTTTTCTGCTCGTGCTCTAGTTTGGGTAGCCCCGAAGAGTCTGTTACAACCTTTCTAACCACAATCCAGAAGGCTCACTCTCAACAGAAACCTTGCGATACGAAAGAGATTCTAGCTATGCACTGCAACGAACGTAAATCTATTGAGCTGGGTAGTTCTGATGCCGAGAGTATTATGAAATCTACCAGTTCTTCGTTTTCGTGTGGTACGTTTGAGATTCTTTCGACGGCTTTCTCTGACGATGGCAATGCTGCGCTTGTCGAAGTTAAGATGACCCGATCTGATGATGAGACTG
Source organism: Rikenellaceae bacterium (assembly GCA_044433565.1). GTDB lineage: Bacteria > Bacteroidota > Bacteroidia > Bacteroidales > Rikenellaceae > Mucinivorans. The sequence goes on from JAWXTL010000019.1 coordinate 5,593, forward strand.
TTGTCAGAACCAAAGAAATATTTCTCTCTAAAGTGGGTAGTCAATGGCTTATAGATCTCTATACCACCAATAACCAAGAGTACTATCAGGCTAGTAAAAACCTAAAGAAGGCTGCCCAAGAAAAAGCAGCGGCCGAATTGGCTAGTAAACCTGATGAGGATTTTGATGCGTTTATCAAAAAATTTACCGAAGATTTCAAGTTTCAGTGTACTCGCATTGTATTTCCTGTGGGCTACAGCGTAAGTGTTTGGGAAGATGGCGAGGAGAAAACGGAGCTAAATAAAAAGAACTGGAACCAACTAAAATTCTCGAAAGATCTTTTGATGCACGCTTCGTCTGTTAAAGATGACAAAGGTAATATGACTTACTCTTGGGAGTCTGATGGTGGTATGGCAGGTGGTTCTGCTACTTTCTCGTTGAATGAAAAAGAGTGGTATATGACCAATTACTCTAGCTTCAGCTATTAATCCTCTGCTCTGCTTATGCCCATTTTTTGAGCTAGGACGAACTGTTTGAAACATCTCTTTGATATATTCAAAACACCTCTTGTAGAGGCTCTTTAGAGCTATTTACAAGAGGTATGGTTGCTTTGCGAAAGACCAAGAGATGGAACTAATACTACCGATACAACGATTAGTGCGAAATTAAAGATCCTTCTTTTCATCTTGTTAGTTTTTAGTTTGTTAATACATTGATTGTATTTCCAGCAAAGATACACAGTAATTTTGCATAAAGAATCACCGCGATCACTTGTGTGAGAAAATATATTTTCGTACATTTGTAGAACGGTTTGTCTATGGTTTTTACAGGATAGATCGACCAAATGTGAAGAGCAACATCGAATACTCAATGAAGATTATTAACTTTAAATAAACCATCTATTTTACTATGAAAAAATTATTTCTGATGCTAACATCTTTGTTTGCCGCAGGTGCTATCACTACTTCATGTTGTAGTAACGACACCACTTCTCGTTGCAAAAGCGACTCTGCTTCTTGTTGTAACAGCGACACTGCTACGATGGGGGCAACCCCTTCTGTTTCGACACAAGAGGCTGTTCTTAACAACATTATGACTCGCTCTAGCGTTCGTTCGTACACATCTCAGGCGGTCGAAAAAGAGAAGATCGAAACTCTTCTTCGTGCTGGTATGGCGGCTCCTACGGGGAGCAACAAGCAACCATGGGAATTTGTTGTAATTACCGACCCTGCTATTCTTTCGCAATTGCCTTCGGTGGCTGGTGGTATGCGTATGGCCGCTAATGCACCTTTGGCTATTGCTGTTTTGGGTGATTCTCGTATTTCGGGATCATGGATTTTGGATTGTTCGGCGGCTACCGAGAATATTCTTTTGGCGGCACACGCTATGGGTTTGGGTGCTGTTTGGTGTGGTGTTGAGCCTAACAACGATACCGACCGCGTGGCTAAGATGGCCGAGCTTTTGGATCTTCCAGAGGGGGTTCATGCTTTGAATGCTATTATTATTGGTTATCCTGATTCTGAGGCGCAGGTTAAGGATAAATGGAAGCCTGAGAAGGTTCATTATGATAGTTATAAGAAGTAGGGCTTATTATAACTGTTTATCACATGGAGAGCAAGGACTGCATAGGTTCTTGCTCTCTTTTTTTTGTTGTAGTGTTCTCGGACGGCTGTCGGTGTGATCCGTGCTATGAAATAGTACGGGGCTCGGGGCGGGAGCCATCCGAGAACTCTCCATTTCTTCGGGAATGATAATATTCCGAATGCGGTAGCGGAGATTTGCCTTCACCAGAAGGGAAATCTCTACGGGGCGGACGGCTCCCCCCGTCGGGAGCCCCGTAAACCCGATGGCTTTACGTGTCACACCGACAGCCGTCCGAGAACATACCATATCTTTGAGGATATAATATTTTCGATCTTCCGACCACCCTTGAGCAGTACGCCCGCCAACTCTTCTCACAGAAAAGTCATCATCAAAATATTTGTCCTCCCAGAATAATTTGTATCTTTGCTCCTAACTGATCTGATAATTGTTGCATAATATGAAAATTTCTTTTGAGGCTAAAAGGTTGTTTAACAACTTTACGGGACTAGGAAACTATGCTCGTACGTTGGTTGCTAATTTGCAATCTCACCACCCCGACAACGAGTACATACTCTATACTCCCCGTTCTCGTGATACGGGCGATACGCACTATTTCTTTGACACTTCTCGATTTGCGATCACAACTCCTCGCAGCAAGAAGCTCTCGTCGCTATGGCGTTCTTGGGGGGTGATCTCGAATATCAAGAGTGATGGTGTTGATATTTATCATGGGCTCTCTCATGATCTCCCTTTTTCGGTCTCTGCCAAACGTAAAGAGAATACTCGCTATGTGGTAACGGTTCATGATGTCTGTTTTCGCACTTTTCCTGAGATGTTTGCTCCTATTGAGCGGATGATCTATCGTCGCAAATATACCCATTCGCTCAAGGTGGCTGATGCCGTTGTGGCGATCTCCGAAAGCACTAGACGTGATATTCTTACCTTTTTCCCATGGGTTGACCCTGCGAAAGTGACCACAATCTATCAATCTTTGAATCCAGTCTATTATACACCTATGGCTCTTGAAACAGCCACCGAGATTGTCGCTAAATATGGCATTCATGGGCGTTATATGCTCTATGTGGGGAGTATCAACTCTCGCAAAAATCTGCTGGGTATTGTCAAGGCGTATGCTTTGATCTCGCCCGAGAAACGTTTGCCTTTGGTGATTATTGGCACAGGGGGTAAGTATAAAGATCAGGTGTTGGATTTTGCTTCACGCAATGATATTTCGCAGTATCTCCACTTTATGGACAATATCACTCTGGTCTCGACGCTTCATGCTTTCTATACGGCAGCAGCGGCTTTGGTCTACCCTTCGTTCTATGAAGGGTTTGGGCTTCCTGTTGCCGAGGCTCTACTTAGCGGAATACCTGTTATCACCTCGACAGTTAGCTCTTTGCCCGAGGCGGCTGGTGATGGTGCTCTGTTTGTCGACCCTCACTCGCCCGAGGAGATTGCTCGTGCTATTGAACTTTTGTCACACAACGAAGCATATGCCCAAGAGTTGGCTGCCCGAGGCAAGAGATATGTCGAGGAGAACTTTAATATCGAAAAATTAACCAGCCAGATGATGGCACTCTATAAATCACTTGTAGATAAAAACTAAAATAATCGCTATGCGTTTTTCTATTTTGATTCCTACGTGGAATAACCTTGATTATCTAAAACTTTGTGTTGAGAGTATTCGTGAAAATTCGGCTTTCGACCATCAGATTTTGGTGCACGTTAATGATGGTTCGGATGGCACTTTGGAGTGGGTCTCTCGGCAATCGGATATTGAATATACCCATTCGCCCGAGAACACGGGGGTTTGTTGGCCACTCAATGGGTTGCGTCCTTTGGTCGAGTGTGATTATATTGCCTTTTCGAACGATGATATGTATCTGCTTCCGGGGTGGGATGTTGAGCTTTCACGGGAGATTGAGCGTATCTCTCACAAGATGTTTTTCTTGTCTTCGACTTTGCTTCAGCCACGACCTTTCTTTTGCCCTAGTGTTATTGCTCCGGCTGATTATGGCGAGAGTGTTGAGAGTTTCGAGAAGGAGCGTCTTTTGCGAGATTATATGACCCATGAACACGCAGATTGGTCGGGGTCGACTTGGCCGCTGAATGTTGTTCATCGTGACACTTGGGATTTGGTGGGTGGATATAGTGTGGAGTATAGCCCTGGTCTCTATTCGGATCCTGATTTTTCGGCTAAGTTGTATATGGCAGGGGTTCGTATCTTCAAGGGGCTTTCGGCTTCGAGGGTTTACCATTTCGAGGCTCGAAGTACTGGGCGTGTTAAGAAAAACAAGGGGTCTCGTCAGTTTTTGGCAAAGTGGGGAATCACCTCAAAGACCTTTACCCGAGCGATTCTCCGACGTGGAGAACCCTATACCCAAGAGCCTATGCCCCCTCTTTCGGATAAGCTAAGAGTCAGTCTGTTGCGCTGTAAGTTGAAAAATATTCTCTCGGCGTGCAAAAAAAATGGTGCGGCTCGTACACTTTGGGAATAAATTGTTACTTTTGCTGCGTAGAATGAACTAAATAGATAGAAACTATATTATGAATACAACTGAATTATATTCTGAGATTGTCAAAAAAGGGAGTTTCCTTTGTGTGGGGCTTGATACTGATATGCGTAAAATTCCGGCTCACCTGCTAGATGCGGAAGATCCGATTTTTGAGTTTAATCGTGCTATTATTGATGCTACGGCTCCTTATTGCGTTTGCTATAAGCCCAATACGGCTTTCTATGAGGCGCATGGTGTTGCGGGGTGGATTGCCTTGGAGAAGAGTGTGAAGTATATCAAGGAGCACTATCCAGAGATTCTGGTTATTATGGATGCAAAGCGTGGCGATATTGGCAATACTTGCGATATGTATGCTCGTGCGTTCTTTGAGCAGATGAATGCCGATGCTATTACTGTTGCTCCTTATATGGGGCGTGACAGTGTTGAGCCATTTTTGAAATATGAGGGCAAATGGTCGGTGGTTTTGGCTTTGACCTCAAATGGCTCTTCGGAGGATTTTGAGAATCAGGCTATGCTCTCGGGCGAGAAGCTCTATGAGAGAGTTTTGAGCGTAAGCCGAGAGTGGGGCACGGATCAGAATATGATGTATGTGGTGGGTGCAACCAAGGCTACGGCATTGGAGCAGATCCGCTCAATCGTTCCCAACCATTTCCTTTTGGTACCAGGTGTGGGAGCTCAAGGAGGTTCATTGGAAGAGGTTGCCAAATATGGTATGAATAGCCAATGCGGTCTTTTGGTCAACTCCTCTCGTGGTATTATCTACGCCTCGCAGGGCGAAGACTTCGCCGAAAAAGCAGCCCAAGAAGCCCAAAAACTTCAACAACAAATGTCACAATTATTATAATCAACAAAAATCTATATTAAAAAAATGTTGGATTTACATAAATTGTCATGTTCGACTGATACACGTACCGAACACGACCTTTTGGGAGTGAAAGAGATCCCTAACGAATGCTATTTTGGTATTCAAACTATGCGTGCTCTTGAGAATTTTAATCTTTCTCATGTTCGCCTCTATTTCTTCCCTTCTTTTATCTCGGGACTGGCTATGGTCAAGGAGGCGGCCGCTAAGGCTAATCGTGACCTCGGGGAGTTGGATCCGGTGAAGGCTCAGGCTATTATCGATGCTTGTCACGAGGTTGAGCAAGGTAAGCTTCGTGATCAATTCGTGGTGGATATGGTGCAGGGCGGTGCTGGTACTTCGACCAATATGAATGCCAATGAGGTTATTGCCAATCGTGCTTTGGAGCTTTTGGGTCATAAAAAAGGTGAGTATCAATACTGTCACCCAAATAATGATGTAAACCAATCGCAATCGACCAATGATGCTTATCCTACGGCTGTCAAGCTGGGCTTGATGCTTCGTAATACAGCTTTGATTGATGCTTTGGTTCGTTTGATAAAGCAGTTTGATGCCAAGGCTTTGGAGTTTGCCGATGTTATTAAGATGGGGCGCACTCAGTTGCAAGATGCTGTTCCGATGACTTTGGGTCAGGAATTTGGGGCTTATGCTGCTACTCTGACCGAGGAGGTTGATCGCTTGAAGCAGAACTTGCAGCTCTTTACCGAGGTAAATATGGGTGCTACGGCTATCGGAACGGGTATTAATGCCAATCCTGAATATACGGAGGTTTGCGTTCGCTATTTGCGTGAGATTTCGGGTTTCCCAGTTGTTGCGGCTTCTAATATGATTGAGGCTACTAATGATACCGGAGCTTTTGTAATGTACTCTTCGGCTGTGAAGCGTTTGGCAGTTAAATTGTCTAAGATTTGTAATGACCTTCGTCTTTTGTCATCGGGTCCTCGTACGGGTCTTGGCGAGATCAACTTGCCTCCTATGCAACCTGGTTCTTCGATTATGCCAGGTAAGGTTAATCCTGTGATTCCGGAGGTTGTCAATCAGGTGGCTTTCAAGGTTATTGGTAATGACCTAACGATCACTATTGCTGCCGAAGCAGGTCAGTTGGAGTTGAATGTTATGGAGCCTATGATTGTTCATAGTTTGTTTGAGTCTATCAATATGTTGGCTCGTGCTATGAACACCCTTGGCGAAAAGTGTATTCAGGGAATTACGGCTAATGTGGAGCATTGTCGTCAGATGGTTTACAACTCGATTGGTTTGGTTACGGCTTTGAATCCTTATTTGGGATATGAGACCTCTACCGAATTGGCCAAAGATGCATTGAATAGTGGTCGTGGTATTTATGAATTGGTTTTGGAGAAGGGCTTGATGTCAAAAGATGAGTTGGATAATGTCCTAAAACCTGAGAATATGGTGAAACCTCGCAAATTCTTCAAGAAGTAATCTTTTTATAGAATAGTAGTTTTTTGGGTCGCTCTGAGTTAGATTTCTCGGAGCGACTTTTTTTTGCCAAATCAGCGTAATGGACAAATAAGAAGCAATACTTGCGTAATGCAATGGTCTCCAATTGCGGTAGGAGCCCAGCACTACTAAAGTAGCACATGACCCAGCAAGAGTCCCAGAAAATACCCAAGCGTCCCAGAACATTCCATTTCTTCGGAAATGATAATATTCCAATTGCGATAGCGGATTTTTCGCAAGAAAAATCTACGGGGCGGACGGCTCCCCCCATCGGGAGCCCCGTAATCCTAAAGGCTTACGTGTCAAATCCCGACAGCCGTCCGAGAACATTCCATATCTTCGTGAATGAGAATACTCCGAATGCAGTACTTACTGATGATTATATTACCGAATGTAAAAGTTTACCGTTCTATCAAAACCCAGCGGTTCTGGATTGATATTAAACCAAAAAAGGAGTGTATCCAAGTGGACGCACTCCTTTTTTTGGGATTTAAGCCAGTGAGCAAAAAGCCTTACTTAGCAGCGTAGAAACAACGCTTAGGCGATTCGGCCAATCCTTGGGTAACCAATTTCTTAATAGCCTTGTCAACCTCTTTTTTATCGACACCCGCAGCTTCGGCAATCTGAGCCGACTTCATTGGCTCCGAGCTTCCTTTTAGAACCTCAAGTACTTTTTCTTCCATAATTGTTTTCTTTTGTTGTTAAAATTATCTGGTATCAAAGATAGAAAAAACCTTGCCAAAGAGCAAAAAAATATGAAAAAAACAATGTTCATCTGTGATAATTGTGTACCTTTGATCCATAATATAGTAAACATTCTAAAATCTTAAATGTTATGATACTAAGAAGAACTCTAGCCCTTTTACTACTCTCTGCTTTTGCCATCTTTTCGGCCAAAGCTCAACAGCTAACCGATCGACTACCAGTGGATTCCCTGCTCAGAATGGGAACTCTCGATAATGGAGCGACATACTATGTTCGTGCCAACAAAAAAGATCCGCAACGTGCCAATTTCCATATCCTCTATAAGGTAGGTGCACTGCAAGAAGATGATAGCCAAGATGGTCTAGCCCATTTTTTGGAGCATATGGCATTTAATGGATCGAAGAATTTCTATGGTAACCAACTCATTGATTATATGGAATCTATTGGCGTTAGTAATTCTTCTGTCAACGCTGGTACAGCCCAGCAATATACCACCTATGAGATCACGGGTGTGCCTGTGGTTCGTGAGACGATTATCGACTCACTGCTTCTGGCGTTGCATGATTGGGCTGGTTTTATCACCTTGGCCGACGAAGATATTGACAACGAACGTGGAGTGATCCGTGAGGAGATGCGTACTCGTAATACCGCCGGAAATCGTATGATGGAGAAGAACGCTTTGACCGATTTTGGTAGCAATTCGATTATTGCTCGTCGCAATGTAATTGGCACGGACGATCA
>JAWXTL010000020.1:0-13414 GCA_044433565.1 Rikenellaceae bacterium
ATGTGCTAATTGGCGGCATGGCACTAGGGAATATTATCTTCTCGCTGGTCTATATGAATTTTTCGTTCCTCAGAATGGGCACTAGTGGTTTTACGGCTCAGGCCTTTGGTCGTCGTGATTTCCGGTCGGTGACACAGAGTTTGATCCGTGCTTTGGTTGTGGGTTTTGGTATTGGGGTTTTGCTTTTGGCTTTGCAACTGCCCATTGAGCGATTTGCCCTTTCGCTGATGCAGGGGAGTTATGAGGTTCGCTCGGCTGCTTCCGAGTATTTCTATATGCGTATTTGGGGTGCTCCGGCCGCCATGATGATTTACTCACTCAACGGATGGTTTGTGGGGATGCAGAATGCCCGTGCCCCTATGTGGATTGCCATTTGTAGTAATTGTGTCAATGTTGTTTTGAGTCTCGCTTTGGCTTTTGGTCTGGACTGGGGTATTGCTGGGGTTGGCTTGGGCACGGCACTTTCACAATGGTTTGGGGTGGCGATGGCTTTGGTGATTATTGGGAGTCGTTACTCTCGCTTGGCTAGGTATTTCGGGCGCACAGGGCTTTTTGCCCGTGGGGTGATGAGGGAGTTTTTCAGGGTTAATAGTGATATTTTCATTCGCACCTTCTCTTTGATGATGGTGATGGTCTATTTCACTATCGCATCTAGCGGAATGGGCGATGAAATTTTGGCTGCCAACAATCTTATGATGCAGCTATTTTTGGTCTTCTCCTATTTTATGGATGGTTTTGCCTATGCCGGAGAGGCTATGGTTGGTCGGGCATTTGGGGCTTCAAATTTTCGACGGGTTCGACTTACGGTGCTTTGGGTTTTGTTTTGGGGATTTGTTACCGCCTTGGGGTGCACGGTTCTTTACGGTGTGTTTTCCGACTGGGTTTTGATGCTTTTCAACCCCTCTTCGGCGATCTTGGATGTTGCACACGAGTATCTTTGGTGGGCTATTGCTGTTCCTTTGGCTGGATTTTTGGCATACCTGATGGATGGATTTATGGTTGCTATTACCGCCACGAGCATTATGCGCAACAGCATGATCGTGAGTACTGCTCTATTTTTCGGGGTCTATTTCGGCACATTAAGCTCTTTGGGCAATGATGCCCTATGGTTGGCATATATTCTATTCTTGGTGAGCCGTGGCATTTGCCAATTCGCTCTATCCTACAAGCGTTTATTTGCCAGAGCATAGGAAAATCATTATTTATGAGGATTGTACCAACCAATTAATATGTGTTACTTTGTGCCAACAAAAACACATACTAATTATAATCTATCTAATGGCTAATCGCATCAGAAAATCACTCTCCCTATTAATCCTTTTTGGTCTAACCACAATACAAACACTCCTTGCTGCCCAAACTCCCACCGCCAACGAACCAGATACACTAAAGATGGTCGAGGCCGAGGTGGTGACGGTGACCAGCTCCTCAAAAGAGACCAACTCGCAATGGAAACGAGCCTCGGCAATGTCGATAATCTCGCCCTTCAAAGCCCAACAACGAAATATCACCGATGTCAAAGATCTTAGCTCGGTAGTGCCCAATCTATTTATCCCCGATTATGGTTCACGGATGACAACACCTGTTTTCCTTCGTGGCGTGGGGACTCGTAGTAGTGGTCAAAGCGTAGGGCTTTATGTCGACGATATTCCCTATATGGACAAATCGACCTTCGATTTTGAGTTTATGGATATTCAACGCATAGAGGTGTTGCGTGGCCCGCAGGGAACGCTCTATGGTCGTAATGCAATGGGAGGACTCATCAATGTCTATACCCTCTCGCCATTCGATTACCAAGGGACAAAGATCAGCGTGGGTGCAGGGAGTTACAACAGTTTTAATGGCAAGGTGTCGAGCTATCACAAACTAAACGAAAAGATGGCATTTAGCGTGTCGGGATATTGGGACTCCTCGGATGGCTATTTCACCAATGATTACAGCAATACCAAAGCTGATAATGGATGGAATGCAGGGGCACGTGCCAAATTTGAATGGGAGATAAGCGACCGCCTATCGGCCTCACTCTCGATGAGCTATGACTATACCAACCAGAACGCTTTCCCCTATGGTCAATTGGACGAAGAGACAGGCGAGATTGCCAATCCCAACTATAACGATCTAGGAACCTATAAGCGTAATATGTCGAACAACTCATTGCACCTAGAGTATCGAGCCGATAATTTTATTATCACCTCGAATACTGGTTATCAATGGCTCTATGACGATATGTGGATGGATACCGACTATTCACCATCTTCGATCTTTACGCTCAATCAGCGTCAACTGCAAAACTCAATCAACCAAGAGTTGACCATCAAGTCTGCCACCGATGGTAATTATCAGTGGTCGGCAGGTTTCTTTGGTTTCTACAACTCATTGAAGACCCTCTCGGAGGTCAACTTCAAAGAGGATGGGGTGAACGATATTATCAGTGTCAATCTCCCTTCGTTTATTACTATCACCGATACGGAGCTTCCAAACCCAGGGGATTTCTATACTCCATCTTATGGTTTGGCTCTTTTCCATCAGTCGACTTTCAATAATATTCTGACCGAGGGTCTTTCGGCTACCGTAGGGCTTCGTTTGGATTACGAAAAGCAATATATCGACTACTATACAATTATGCAGCTTAATGGTCTGCTTGAGATTGAGAGCTTGTCGACCATCGTACCTTTTGTTCAGACTGCCGAGCTAGAGGATAACCTCTCTCAGCATTACTTGCGTTTGCTTCCTAAGGTTGCTATCACCTATGAATTTTCGCCCGAGGCGATGATCTATGCTTCGGCAGCCAAGGGATATAAGGCTGGGGGTTACAACACCCAGATGTTTTCGGAGGTTATGCAAGACGAGATTAACCCAACGAGTGTATCATCGGATGACGACCCAACCATCGAACAGATGATCTCATACAAGCCAGAATCTACATGGAGTTATGAGTTGGGTGGACGTGGTCGTTTTTGCGAAGGGCGGCTATCGGGTGAGTTGGCACTGTTTTATATGGATGTGACCGATATGCAGTTGACCCAATTTGTGGATAGTGGTAGTGGTCGTATCTTGACCAATGCTGGTCATGGTGAGAGTTATGGTGTCGAGGTCTCTTTGTCGGGGAATCCGTGGAATAATTTCTTTGTTGATGCTTCGTATGGCTATACACACAGCACATTTAAGGATTATACCGAGGGGGTAGACGAAGATGGTGTAGAGTTGGATTACAGTGGGAATTTCACCCCGTATGTTCCAATGCACACTTTTTCGGTGGGAGCTTCCTATTCATTCAACTTCAAGGGGTGGTTGCGATCATTGACTCTTTCGGCACAATACACAGGCAATGGAAAGATCTATTGGGACGAGGCAAATAGTGCCGAACAGCCATTTTATGGGTTGGTCAATGCCAAGTTGAGTTTTTTGACCACTAGTGGTATTCGTCTGGATCTTTGGGGTAACAATCTCACCAGTACGGAGTATGGAGCTTTCTATTTTGAATCTTTTGGGATTAAGTATCTACAACAGGGTCGTCCTATGACTTGTGGTGTTTCTCTCTCTTTGGCTTTATAGGACTTTTTTTCTGAGGTTAGTTACCCAATGATATGGGGTTCGTTTCTCGGACGGCTGTCGGTGTGACACGTAAGCCTTCAGGTTTACGGGGCTCCCGATAGGGGGAGCCGTCCGCCCCGTAGAGATTTCCCTTCTGGCGAAGGCAAATCTCCGCTATCGCATTCTCAATATTATCATCTCCGAAGATATGGTATGTTCTCGGACGGCTGTCGGTGTGTCCCGTGCTATGAAATAGTACGGGGCTCCCGACGGGGGGAGCCGTCCGCCCCGTAGAGATTTTACCTTTTGCAAAGGCAAAATCTCCGCTACCGCAATTGGAATATTATCATCCTAGAAGAAATGGAGAGTTCTCGGACGCTCGGGCGACCTGTGCTTCGATAGAAGTACAGGGCTCCCGTGGGGGAGCGTCCGCCCTGCTGACTTTTCTGGCGAAAAGTCTGGCTACCGCATTCGGAAATTCCTATGACAGGAACTATACAATATGTTGCGCCCCCCGAAACCTTGTCGAAGACTCGACAAGGTTTTTTTGTCGGGTGGTGGGCGAGAACCAAAATCCTCTGATACAAAAGCCTCTAATCGTTAGGAAACATAGCTCTGACCGCAAAGAACTGTGAGGCTTTTTGAAAAAATGCCCAACCGACCAAAAACTTTTGTCCAGAATAAACCCCCTGGCAAGGGGTGTATTCTTCATTAGAACGACCCCAAAGTTTAATCCCCCAAATCTTCCGACCAGCCTTGGGAGCCGTCCGCCCCGTAGAGATTTGCCTTCTTACAGAAGGCAAATCTCCGCTATCGCAATTGAACCATTTTGATCTCTCAATAATCGTTCTACAAAAAAAAGGGTCGCTACAAAATATTGTAACGACCCTATGGTGCTAATCAACCAAAAGAACAACTAATAAACTCCACCGCCCAAAGAACGATAAAGGCTAATCACACCCTGTATCTCATCAAACTGAGCCGAAGCATAACTCAACTGAGCCTGTAAAAGAGTAAACTGAGCTGTAAGAACCTCTAAATAATTACTGCTACTATGCTTCATCAAAAGCTCAGAACTGCGAACAGCCTCACCCAACAAATCAACCTGAGACGAAATCAAAGCCAAACGACCTCGTGCACTCTGCCACTCACTCATAGCACTATTAACCTCCTGACCAGCACTCAAAAGAATCTGACGAAACTGCAAAACAGTCTGCTGCTGAGCCAACTCAGCAATCTCCAACTGCCCACGTAAAGCCCCACCACTAAATAGAGGCTGAACCAAAGAGGCAACAACATTAGTCAACCAATCACCAGGATTGAGAACCACACCCCCACTATTGGTAAAACCAAAAGTCCCACTCAAAGTCAACGATGGATACAAAGCCGAACGTGCAGCATTAGTATTATAGAACTGCTGTTTGAGATTATACTCCGCCTGACGAACATCTGGGCGATTGCTCAACAAAGCCATCGGTAGTCCCACCGAGAATTGCTCAGGAAATGAGGTGTTAGACAACTCGCCACGAACAATCGCCGAAGGTGCAAGACCAACCAAAATCGAAAGAGTACCCTCCAAATCGTATATCTGCTGCTCGATAGTTAGAACACTAGCCTCCAGAGCCACCTTATTGGCTTGGGCTTGGAGCACAGCAGTCTGATTGGTAAGTCCAGCCTCTTTCAGAGCATTAAGAACACGGATATTATCACTCCAAGTCTCAAGGGTCTCCTGACTAATGGACAACTGCTCATCGAGCATCAAAAGCGAATAATAACAATCGGCAACCGAAGCAATCAGAGATGTCTGAACCGCTTGAGCATAGGCTCGACTAGACTCCAAAGCCGCAGCAGAGGCCTGTTTTGCATTGCGCAAACGACCAAAAATATCAGCCTCCCAACTAGTCGCCACCGAAATATTATAGGTCATCACATCCGACCCTGCATAAGAGGTATATGTCCCCTGTGGCTGCAAAGCCACCGTAGGGATAAAAGCCAAACGAGAGGTACGCAAGGCAACTTCGGCCTGTTCGACACTCAAGCGAACAACACCCAAATCGTTGTTATTCTCCAGCGCATAAGAGATCAACGACTGAAGGTGCGAATCGGTGAAAAGCTCTCGCCAAGGCAAAGTAGCAATAGTTGTGGTATCCTCGGTCGAGGTGATAAAGCGGTAGAGGCTATCGACCTGAGCGGTATCCTCGTCGGAGCGTTGGTACTTTGAGTAGATATTACAGCTACTCAAAGAGAGACCCACAAGGGTCAGCACCATTATATTTTTAAGATTTTTTATCATTTCTATTTTCGTTTTTTCGTTTTAAACATCTCTAGTCTAGTGAGCGATCACGCACAGGCATTACTCTCTCTTGGATAATTTGGAATATCACAAACAGAGCTGGTACGATAAACACTAGGGCTATTGTACCTACGATCATACCACCTACGACACCCACACCGAGCGAAATATTACCATTAGCACCCACACCCGAGGCAAAAACCATTGGCAACATACCAAAGATCAGCGTAAGAGAGGTCATTAGGATTGGACGTAGACGCACCTGAGCTGCGGTGATTGCCGCTTGGGTGATTGACATCCCAGCCCGACGACGTGCCGAGGCATATTCGGTGAGTAGGATCGCTGTTTTTGCCAACAGACCAATCAACATTATCAGACCTGTCTGCATATAGATATTGTTGGTCAAGCCAAACATCTGCGCAAACAAGAAGCTACCCAACAGACCAAATGGCACGGATAGGATCACCGCCAATGGGATAAAGATACTCTCGTAGAGGGCGCACAAGATCAGATAGACAAAGACAATACATATCGCAAAGATAATCACCGAGCTACCCGATCCCTCGGCCTCTTCACGGGTTAGACCTGCAAACTCATAGCCATAGCCAATCGGTAGACTCTCTGATGCCACTTGACGGATAGCCTCGATTGCCTGTCCCGAGCTATAACCATCCGCTGGCATACCATTGACCGAAATAGAAGGAAACATATTAAAACGAGCCAAGTTCTCCGAACCATAGACACGCTCTAGGGTTACGTATTGCTTGATTGGTGACATCTCGCCCGACGAGTTACGAACATAGATATTATCCAGCGAATTGACATCTATACGATTCTCGGTTGTGGCTTGGATCATCACACGGTAGAGTTTCGAATATTTGTTCATATTCGAGACATAATTACCCCCGATATAACCCGACATGGTGCTCAGCACATCTGCCGGAGAGACTCCATTACGTTTACAAAGTGCAGCATCGACATCCACCACATATTGCGGATAACGGGTATCGAAAGAGGTGGTAGCACGAAGAATCTCAGGTCGCTCGGCAAGAGCAGCAATAAAATTTTGGGCATGAGCAAAAAACTCATCGGTCGTAGCACCACCCTTGTTTTGAAGGTGCATCTCAAAACCATTACTTACGCCATAACCTGTAATCATAGGCGGAGCAAATGCCAAGATCTGAGCCGTAGTAATATTATTGGTACGAGCATAGATCTGACCCAACACGGCATTGACACTCTGAGATGGATCGGTACGTTCCGACCAGTTCTTTAGGTTGATGATAAACATACCATTGGTATTACCCTGAGAGTTAAGGAAGCTAAAACCTTCGACCTTCGAGAAGATACGGATCTCTTGGATTGGCTCGATGGCATCTTGGATCTCTTTCATCACCTTCGAGGTTTCGGAGAGTGTGCTACCCGGCGAGGTCAACACGTTGACAAAGATTGTACCCATATCCTCTTCGGGAACAAGTGCTGTTTTGGTGTTGGTTGCAAAATAGTACAAACCGCCACAAGCCAAAATCACAAGTACGAAAGCAAATGCACGTCGTTTGAGGAAGAACATCACACTTTTCTTGTATTTAAACACAAGTTTGTTGAAGCCCGAATCAAAGGCAATATGGAAGCGAGACGAGAAGCTTAGTTTCTTGCCATCTTCGGCTTTCATGTGTGGGGTCATAATCAAGGCACAGAGTGCAGGACTCAGGGTCATAGCATTGAGTGTCGAGATGGCAACCGCAATCGCCATAGTAACACCAAACTGTGTATAGAAAACACCCGTAGTACCCCCCATAAAGCAGACAGGAATAAACACCGCCATAAAGACAATAGTAGTGGTTAGAAGTGCCGAAGTGATACCACCCATAGCAGCAATAGTAGCCTTATAGGGAGAGGTGTACCCCTCGTCAAACTTAGCCTGAACAGCCTCGACCACCACAATAGCATCATCGACCACCGTACCAATCACCAGCACCAGTGCAAACAGAGTAAGCATATTCATACTAAACCCAGCCACATGAATAAAAGCAAAAGTAGCAATCAAAGAGACAACAATCGAAATCGAAGGGATAATAGTAGAGCGGAAACTCTGCAAGAAGATATAAACCACCAAAATCACCAAAAGTACAGCCTCAACAAGCGTAGTGATCACACTATCAATCGAAGCATCCAAGAAATCTTTGGTCGAGAAGAGATCGGCAATCTCCAAACCACGAGGAAGTTCAGCTGAGACCTCCTCCATCAAAGCATCGACCTGCTCGATAATCTCGTTGGCATTCGAGCCAGAGGTTTGAGCAATCATAGCCACCGTACCAGGTTTACCATTTACGTCACCCGCAAATTCATAGCTCATAAGCCCCAACTCGACAGTTGCAACATCGCCAAGGCGAAGAATCTGACCATCGGCAGAAGAGCTAATCACAATATTCTCGTAGCCCTCTTCGGTGTCGTGACGACCCTTATATTTGAGAACATACTGGAAAGTATTATCTGAATTTGCACCCAGCGTACCCGTTGGGAACTCAATATTCTGCTCTGCTAAAACCCCCGTAATATCCGAAGGCATAAGGCTATATTGAGCCATCTTGGCAGGATCCAACCAGATACGAAGCGCATAGTCAGCACCCATAACATTAACCTCGCCAACACCCGAAATACGAGCCAAACGAGGCACAAGATTAATCTTCATATAGTTGGCAATAAACTCACGATCGAAGCTATCATCAGGGCTATAAAGTGCAATAGCCTTCAGGTTACTAGATTGGCGTTTACTAACGATAACCCCCGACTGAGTAACCTCCGAAGGGAGAAGACCCTGAGCCTTCGAAACCTTATTCTGAACGTTGACAGCTGCCATATCGGGATCAGTACCCTGTTTGAAATAGACAGTAATACTACCCGAACCAGCATTCGACGACGAAGAGGTCATATAGGTCATATTCTCCACACCATTGAGTGCCTCCTCCAAAGGGACAACAACACTCTTTTGCACGGTCTCGGCATTGGCTCCCGTATAGGAAGTCGAGACATTAATGGTTGGTGGGGCAACATCAGGGAATTGCTCAACAGGAAGCAGAACAAGTCCAATAACACCGACAAATACCAACACCACCGAAATAACAGCAGAGAAGATTGGTCGGTCAATAAATCTTTTAATATTCATAATTTTTTATACTCCTAAACTCTAACTTATTTTTGTTCTGGTTGAGACGTTTGAGCCGTCGAAGCACCACCTACGGGCGTTCCCTCACGTACAAGACCTGCACCCTCGGCTATAATCTCATCGCCAAGCTCAATACCCGATTCAACGATATAAGAGTTACCATCGCTAAGGGCAAAGACATCGACAATCTGTGATTTTGCCACACCATCGACCACCTTATAGACAAATACCTTGTTCTGCAATTCAAAGGTAGCACCCTTTGGTATCACGATCACATTTTCACGATCGGTGACAATCACCACACGAGCAGAACCACCATTGCGAAGAATACGTTGAGAGTTGTCGAACACAGCACGAATCTGAACCGACCCAGTACTTTGGTCGATAGTACCACTAATAGCATCAATACGACCATCGGTATGATACTCGGAGCCATCAGCCAAAAGAAGCTGAACATCGGGCATACTAGAGATCACACTATCGGTAGTACCACGCTCACGAGTAAGTTCGAGAATCTGACTCTCGGTCATCGAAAAATAGGCATAAATCGAAGCATCATCCGAAACGCTAACCAAAGGGTCGACAATCGAAGAGCTAACCAAAGCACCCACACGATAAGGAATCATACTAGCCACACCATCCACTGGGCTTTTGACCTCGGTATAAGAGAGGTTGTTTTGAGCACTAACCAACTGAGCCTCGGCCTGAGCCAAAGCAGCCTCTGCCGTGAGCAAAGAGTTTTGAGTGGTCAACAAATCATACTGGGCAACAATCCCCTCATTGAAAAGCTCTTTACGACTTTCGAGATTCAATCGAGCAGTAGAGACCTGAGCCTGGGCACTCTGAACATTAGCCTTAGCCGTAGCCAAAGCCGCTTTATAAGGCACCTGATCTATAACAAAAAGTGTTTGACCCTTCTTGACAGGAGCACCCTCTTGGATCTTAATAGAGGTAATAATACCCGAAACCTGAGGGCGAATCTCAACAAATTGATGACCACGAATAGCAGCCGAATATTGATTAGATAGGCTTTTGTTACTAAGTTCTACTTTCATAGTCTTATAACTTTTTTGGGGCATCTGAGCCTGTGGCTGAGAACACGAACCCAAACTCAAAGCAGCGAGTGTGAGTAGTGATAAACGAGAAAAATTCTTTAGTTTGTTCATTTTTTAAATATTATCTTTTTTTAGTTATTCTCTTTCTGTTATTGGTGATCGTTCGACCATCACCGATATTTTACATGGGTAGCAAAAGTATGAACTTTAACGCACATTGCGCAACACTTATTACAATCTATCGGTAGACGACACTTTTCTGGTGGCGAACGACACTCGGGCACTATTGTTTTTCTGGCACAAAGCGTGTAACTTTGTAAATGCTATGCTAAATCAGAAATCCATACTTCGCCACATAGATTGTGCATTCTATTTGATGCTCCTTCCGCTATTCTTGTTGATACTCCCAACAAGCAAATTGGTCGTCTATGATAGATATTTCTTCACGGCAATCATCATCTATCTTATCTCGACCTACTACATCAACAAGAAGATGAATATTCCAGCACTCCTACTACGCAGAAGATACAAAGAGGCAGCACTGGTAATAATCCTAGTAATATCTATGACTCTGGTGCTTACGATAATCCCCCCAGATCACATAAACCCCGAAATAAAAGTCAGCCAAGAAGTACACCAAAAATTCCGCACCTTTGCCATCTGGGTGATATTTATCATCAACATGAGTTTCGGGCTAATGATTGGTATGATTATCGAGCTATTTAGACAGATCATTTCGAGGCAATCCATCGAAGCCGAGAAAAACAAAGCCGAACTAGCACTATACAAGGCACAGATCAACCCCCATTTCTTGTTCAACACCCTAAACACCCTCTATGGGTTGGTGCTGACCAAGTCCGAAAAAACAGAAGAGATCTTTATCAAATTCAGCGACTCGCTAAAATATATGTACTCCAATGCCGAAAACGACACAATAAGCATCGAGAAAGAGATAAACTATATCTATGACTACAAAGATCTACACCAACTCAGACTAAATGCCCACACCAAGGTCTGCTTTCACAACGAGATAGATGACCCCAGTGTACAGATCGCTCCAATGATCCTAATTACGTTTATCGAAAACACATTCAAATATGGAGTATCATCACGAGAGCCAAGCACCATCGAGGTAAATATAATACTAAAAGAGCGCAAACTAACATTTACAACCCAAAACACAATTTTCAGCCATAGAGTTTCACCTCAGACAGGCATCGGAATAGAGAATTGCCGAAAACGACTAGAGCTACTCTATCCCAAGCGCTACACATTAGAGCAAAGCATAGAACATAACATTTTCTACACCCACCTAACAATACAATTATGAGAGCCATAGCCATCGACGATGAACCCCTTGCACTTTCGATTATCGAGAGTTTCTGCCAACGATATGGTGGAATTACTCTATCGTGCTTTAGCAGTCCACTGCAAGGTGTTGAGCAGGTCAAGAGTGATAGTCCTGAGTTGGTCTTTTTGGATATAGAGATGAATGATATTTCGGGACTAGAGTTGGCATCGGAGCTACCCCCAGAGACTCTGCTGATCTTTACCACGGCTCATGCTAATTATGCACTAGAGGGCTTTGAGCTAAATGCAATAGATTTCCTTCACAAACCTTTCTCGTATGAACGTTTCACCAAAGCGATAAACAAAGTAGAGGTAATCAACAGTCTAAGAGAGAACAATCAACAGCAGCAGAACAGCCAACAGTCCATTACCATCAAGGTCGAGTACAAAAATATCACATTGCCCATTGCCGTAATACGATATATAGAATCAATGGACAACTATATCAAGATACACACGCTAGATGGTCAAACAACACTGACCCAGATGAGCATGAAGGGGATTTTGGAGATTCTACCACAACGAGAATTTATCCGCATACACCGATCATTTGTGGTGAGTCGTTTTCAGATTAAATCATTCACTAGACGTACAGTCGAGGTACAAGGCACTCCTACGATCACACTAACCGTGGGTAGATTGTATGCTAACTCGCTTATTGAGCAAATGGGATAGCAGAGCAAGGGAACGAAATTTCAAAGATAATGTCGTGTTCTCGGACGGCTGTCGGTGTGACACGTAAGCCTTCAGGTTTACGGGGCTCCCGACGGGGGGAGCCGTCCGCCCCGTAGAGATTTTACCTTCTGGCAAAGGCAAAATCTCCGCTATCGCAATTGAACCATTTTACATCCAAATAATCTTCGATTCCCCCTCGAAATCAACCAACCACCACAAAAAGAAAAGGATGGTCAAAAGCAATAATGCCCGACCATCCCTATCTTATCCTATCTATCTTAAAAAGTAAGACCTAATCACCAAAGCTGATACCTGCCCCACGTGCAGCATCCATAATATCCGAATTTGGATCAACAAAATTAGGCTTACCAACCGCATCCTCCAAAGGAACAGCAATAATATCTGGGTGACGATAAGAGACCATATGACCGAACTTACCCTCCAAAACCATCTCAAATGCCTTAACACCAAACTGAGTAGCCAACACACGGTCATAAGCTGTAGGAACACCTCCACGCTGGATATGTCCTAGAACTGCCTCACGAATATCTGGAGTAAATCCATGCTCCTTGATCTGACGACTAAGCTCATAAGCAATACCACCCAAACGTACATTAGCATAGCCTACCTCCTCGGACTTAGCACCAAAGACACCGCCATCCTTAGGCATAGCACCCTCCGAAACAACAATAATAGCATAGCCACGATCCTTCTTGTCATAGCAAGTCTTGAGTTTCTCGACAACCTTCTCGATATCATAAGGAATCTCAGGAATCAAACAAACATCCGCCCCACCCGCAATAGCTGTATGAAGTGCAATCCAACCTGCATCACGTCCCATAACCTCCAAAATAAAGGTACGGTTGTGAGAAGCAGCCGTAGTCTTCAACTTATCAACAGCCTCGGTAGCAATCTGAACCGCAGTCTGGAAACCAAAGGTAAAGTCAGTAGCCGAAAGGTCATTATCAATAGTTTTAGGCACACCAACAATATCCAGCCCCTGCTTCATAAGTTGCTGAGAGATAACCTGAGAACCATCACCACCAATAGCAATAACAGCATCAATACCCATATAACCGAGCTTACGAATCATCTCGTCCGAACGGTCAACATAATCCCATTTCTGGGTATGCTTATTATAAACAGGCCATCCAAAAGGACCTCCCTTGTTGGTGGTTTCGATAATAGTACCCCCACGATACTGGATGCCCTCGACCGAAGCAAGATCCAAAACCTTAACCTCGGTAGGCTCCCAAAGGATACCATTATAGGCTTGAATACTTCCAAGCACTTCCCATTCACCGCCTTCCATTGCGGCACGTTTGACAATTCCCCTTATGA
>JAWXTL010000021.1:0-13261 GCA_044433565.1 Rikenellaceae bacterium
CGTTGCGGTGCTCACTTTATACTAGGACTTCCGGGCGAGTCACGTGAGATGCTAATCCAGCAAACCCAAGTAATCAACCGCCTACCCATTGATACAGTAAAATTCCACCAGCTACAAATATTCAAAGGGACAAAAATGGAGAGAGAGTTCATCGAAACGCCCCAGAAATTCCAATTCTACGAGCTAGAGGAATATATCACCCTTTTCGCCCAGATACTCGAAAAATTACGACCCGACATGGTAGTAGAACGCTTTGCAGGTGAAGCACCACCACGCTACCACGCAGGGCACCCATGGGGATTGGTCAGAAACGAAAGACTATGGCAACTATTAGAAAAAGAGCTAAAACAAAAAGAGACATATCAAGGAAGATTATACAAAATATGAAAAAGAGACTGTTAATACTACTAATACTTCTAAGCGGAGTAAGCAATCTATACGCACAACTAAACAAAAGCTATTTCTATTATCGAGGTCGTAACTATATAGTACAAGAACAATACCGTGAGGCAATCGAAAGTCTAAACGTTCTGCTGAGAGTAGAGCCAAAGGAGTTTGAAGGCTACTTCCTCAGGGGTGTGGCAAAATACAACCTAGATGACCTAACAGGAGCATTGACCGATTTCTCGAAAGCCATAGACGAAAATCCAGCCTATACCCAAGCCTTCCAGTATCGTGCAATTACACATTCGAGAATGGGTATGTATAACGAAGCACTAGAGGATTTCCACAAAGCAATCACATTCCGTCCAAACGAAGCGGGGTCATATTATAGCCGTGGAGTTACCTTCTTTTTGAATCGCCAGTTCGAGAAATCGGTAGAGGATTTTTCGAGCTTCCTACGCATAGAGCCCCTGCAACCCGAGGGATACGTGAGTCGTGGTACATCATATCTGTATATGAAAGATACAGTCCAAGCAATGAACGACTACAATCGAGCGGTCAAAGTAAACCCATATTGGAGCGATGCGTTCCTCAGACGTGGATTGCTATTGTTGATACAAAAAGATTTTGAGAAAAGTGTCAGCGACTTTAGCCAAGCAGTCAAAATAGACACCACACTAGCTCTGGGATATTTCTATCGTGGAGTTGCCAAAAACAACCTGAATGATATATACGGTGCATTGTTCGACTTCGACAAATCAATCCAAAACGATTCGACTTCGGCTATCGCCTACTACAATCGTGCCATACTACGATCGTCGATTGGTGACTACAACAACGCCATCGACGACTACACCAAAATTGCCGAAAGCAACAGTCAAAACGTTCTGGTCTACTATAATCGTGCAGCAGTCTACGCCCAAATCGGAGAGTACCAAAAGGCAATCGAAGATTATAGTCGAGCAATCGAGATCTATCCAGACTTTGCCAACGCCTATCGCTATCGTTCGCAACTCAAAGGAATCAGCGGAGATATAACGGGAGCCAAAGCAGACCAAAAAATAGCCGAGAACAAGATCCAAGAGTACAGAACAAAGATGAACGACTCGACCTTCTCGGTCTATGCAGACACCTCAAAACAGTTCAACAAAATTTTGAGCTTCGATGCCAACGACCTGAATAAAAACAAGACCTTTTCGGATATTCGTTCTCGTCAAGGAGAGATCGCAATCCTTCCGATGTATCGCTTTACGATTGCCGTTCCCGACACCGCATTCCAAGCCAAAAGAAGAGAGAAGTACCAAAATCGTAAGCTCACCGAATTTATCGACAAAAGCTATATCACAGGTCTACAACTGCGCAACACGCCAACCGACCTCTCGTACGAATATGTCGAATATGTCGACAATCGCAACGACAATCCCACCTCGTGGAACAACCTCTTTAGCAAAGGTATAACCCAAACCCTATTGAGCCAATATAACAATGCCATGGAGTATTGGAACAAAGCCATAGAGCAAAAGCCCGAAGAGGCAGCATCGTTTATAAATCGAGCAGTGACCCAAGCCGAAATGATCGAATTTATAGCCTCGCTAGAGGGTAGTTATCAGGCGGTGAACATAGCCAACGATCCAACAACACGCCTACGCCAAAAAGAACGTAGCGAGAGATTCGACTACTCTCAGGCAATTGCCGATTTGAATCAAGCAGCAGAACTGATGCCCGAGCTACCACACATCTATTTCAATCTCGCAAACCTGCTCTATCTGAGCGATGATATACCACAAGCAATCGAGATGTACAACAAAGCCATCGAGCTATATCCGCTATTTGGTGAGGCATACTACAACCGTGCCATGATGCAACTCTCACTTGGCGAAAACACCAAAGCCTGTCTGGATCTATCTCTAGCTGGTGAGATGGGTGTTGATCGTGCATATCAAGTAATCAGAGCAACCTGCACAAGCAAATAATTTATCAACAATATAAAAAAACAAAAAAAACTATGGTAGAAAAACTACGAAAAACATTAGCAGACTCAGCCATTGCCAGATGGGGAGTGCTGGTTGCTGTATCGCTCACGATGATGTGTGGCTACTTCTTGACCGACGCTATTGCGCCACTAAAATCGCTGCTCGAAAAATCGGTAGAAGATGGTGGTTTGGGTTGGACAAGCACTGACTTTGGTCAATTCAACGGTGGTTATGGCTGGTTGAACGTTATTCTTTTGATGATGATTGTCGGAGGTATTATTCTCGACAAAAAGGGTGCTCGTTTCACGGGTCTATTCTCGATTATCATTATGTTTATTGGTGCTGTAATCAAGTATTATGCTATTGCGTATATTGCCCCAACCGACGACACAATCTTTGGGCTAAAATATCAGGTTGCTGTGGCGGCCGTTGGTTATGCTATTTTTGCTTTTGGTTATGAGACGGTAAATATTACGGCTACGAAACTTTTGGTTCGCTGGTTCCACGGCAAAGAGATGGCTTTGGCTTTGGGTATGAACGTGGCATTTGCTCGATTGGGCACAATGTTGGCGATGGGTGCTCCTCTTCGTATCGTAGAGTGGACAGGTTCGATCAGTGCTCCTATTTTGTTTGGTACCGTACTTTTGCTTTTGGGTGTTTTGACCTTCTTGGTTGTGGTATTGATGGACAAGAAGCTCGACAAGCAGATCTCCTTGCAGCCAACTACGACGGGTGACGACGAGAAATTCCGTATGAACGATATTCTTTCGATTATCAAGATGCGTGGATTCTGGTTTATTGCGATCCTTTGTTTGGTATTCTATATTTCGATTATGACTTTCCAGAAATACGGGGTTCAGTTTATCGGTATGAAGTTTTCGATGAGCGAGACTAGTGCAGGTGACCTATTGATGTTATTGCCAGTTGGGGCGTTGTTTTTGACTCCTGCCTTTGGTGGTGTTTATGACAAGATCGGACGTGGAGCGACTATGATGATTTTGGGTTGTGTATTGATTATTGTGGTTTATGCCCTATTCTCTATACCTGCTATTACCAGCACGTTTGCTGCTATTTCTATTGTTATTTTGTTGGGAATTGCTTTTTCTTTGGTGCCTTCGGCTATGTGGCCTTCGGTTGCTAAGATTATTCCACAGCAGAAGTTGGGTACTGCTTATGCCTTGATTTTCTGGGTACAGAATATTGGTTTGGCGGGTGCACCTATTGCTATTGGTTGGATACTTGACGCATATTGTTCGCTTGGTGCTAATGAGCAGGGGGATATGCAGTATGACTATCAGTTGCCTATGTTGATTTTTATGGGATTGGGTGCTGTGGCTCTTGTATTTGGTTTGTTGCTTAAACGTGAGAATCGCATTAAGGGTTATGGTCTTGAAGATCCTAATATGTAATGTTATTATTGAATAACACGATCTAAAAAACAGCTAGAGGGTTTTTCCTCTAGCTGTTTTTTTATGGATTAATGATTTGTCAGTAGTGTTCGAGAACTATACGGGATAAAATGGGTCAATTGCGATAGCGGAGATTTGCCTTCGCCAGAAGGGAAATCTCTACGGGGCGGACGGCTCCCACACGCCCCGAGCCCCGTAAACCCGATGGCTTTACGTGTCACACCGACAGCCGTCCGAGAAACGAACCATCTATCTGAGAATTATATCTCGACAGGTTACTTATTTGGTATAAAGCACCTCGCCCTGCATATCATACATGGTGGTAGTTAAAGCCTCCTCGCTACGCTCAACAACAATCATAGTAGCATCCTCCAACTTATAGCCACCGCCCACAACAACAGGGAAATTATTACCCAACATCTCGCCTTTTTCGTATGCAGCCCATTTGTGCATATGTGCATTCAACGCTATATCAAACTTCGCACTACTAAGAATTGGATGCCACAAGTCGTAACAAGGATTATAGGTAATATCAGGTGAGTACAAAGGAATATGGTGTATCAACACTTGGTTACGAGACTTCTTAAAAGCCTTAGAAGCCAACTCCTCTTTGAGGTAGTCAACCTGCTCAACACGGAAATCCTCGAAATCATTCAAACCATAATAGACCCAGTGAGAATCGGGCTTATCTTCGCCACAATCCAGAATCACAAAACGGGTATCGCTCCAATCGAATCCACCAAAGCTACGCTCGGTGGCATAGGTAATAATCTCACGCAAGAAGACAGAGTATGCTCCTCGTATCTCGTGGTTTCCTCTGATAAAGACAAAAGGGATCGACCCCTTGCCTAGCTTTTGGCTTAGGTGAGCCACAAAACTGATTGCTTGTTGTTGGCTGTTCGGGTCGTCTATGCAGTCACCGTTGAAGATCACAATATTGTAGTCGAGATCTTGGGTTAGCTCGGCAATTCGATCGACAGTCTCACGGTGTTGGTGAAGATCGTTGAGCACCAAAGCTTTGTAGTTGTCTTTTGCTTTGGGGATCTTGAACTTAAAGAATGGAGTTGTAACGCTATCACCAAACTCTTTTTTATAGCCTCCGTTGACTGTCATCTCTTTTGAGGTAGCACGATAATAGTATTCCACACCGGGGATTATGCCCTCCAAAAGGATATTATTCACTGTATTACCCGCCAATTTTTGTCCATCTACAATGGTTGCTACTTGTTTGATTTGGGTAGTATCTGTGCCATATTCGACGTAGGAGTATGATGGTTTACTAGTTAGCCATGTAACGGTAATGGTGTTGTTGGTTGGATTTTGCAGATAAGGTAGATTTACCATTAGCTCTTGCGCCTTGGTAGCCAATGAGGTTAGTAGCAGGGCTGCAATTAGGGTTAGTTTTTTCATAGGTTAGTTTTTATATAATATTACACAAAGGTATTGATTTTTTTGTATAAGAAATAGCCACCCATAAAAAAAGAGCGACCGCCCCGAGAGGGGAGATCGCTCTAAATGATATAATATTGATGAGAGGGAACTACATACGAGAGATACTACGCTGTACAAACTCTGTCAATTTCTCGCCTTTGAGCAAACCTGCCGAAAGCAAAGCAAGATCCACCAACTGCGACATCTCGCCCTTGACATCAGTCGAGTTTCCTTCGACCTCGCCAACCAAACGAGCCACCAAAGGGTGATTACCATTGACAACAACAGTATAGCTATCTGGCATCTCGCCATAGAAATTCATTCCACCGCCACCGCCAATGCGACTCATATCCTTCATGCGACGCATAAATTCGTTCTGGGTGATAACCAGCGGTGATGCCGATTCGCCCATTGCCGAAAACTCAACAGTATAGTTTACTTTATCCTCGCTTGGCATAAGTTCGGTGAACAATGGTTTTAGTAGCTCTTGTTGCTCGGTGCTAAGTGCCATAGCCTCATCCTCACCCTTGTCAATGAGTTTCGATGCCACATTGCCATCGACACGAACAAACGACCAATCTGGGTACTTGTTCTCAAGGAACGAAATAAAGTGACCATCAAGAGGGCTATCCATCACGAGCACATCATAACCCAAAGCTTTTGCTTCACTCACAAAAGAGTGCTGACCCACAGGGTCGTTGGTATATAGATGAACAATCTTATTATCTTTATTGGTCTGAGTATCCTTGATAATCGAAGCATATTCGTCCAAAGTAAAGAACTTATTATCGCTATTTTTAAGCAAAGTAAATTCGGAAGCACGATCGCCAAATTTCTGATCGCTAACCACACCATACTGGATAAATAGTTTTAGATCATCCCATTTCGATTCATAATCTGCACGATTCTCCTTGAAGATATCCGACAAACGATCCGAAACCTTCTTGGTGATATGCGAAGAGATCTTCTTGACATTCGAATCGCTCTGAAGGTAACTACGAGAGACATTCAAAGGAATATCTGGAGAGTCGATCACACCATGAAGCAAGGTCAAAAATTCTGGAACAATACCCTCGACCGAATCGGTTACGAAGACCTGATTGCTATACAATTGGATTTTATTCTTCTGCACCTCGAAGTTATTTTTCAGGCGAGGGAAATACAAAATACCAGTCAAAGTAAACGGATAGTCTACGTTCAAGTGGATATTAAACAGTGGCTCATCGCTCATAGGGTACAACTTCTGATAGAACTCATTGTACTGCTCCGAGCTAATATCCGCTGGTTTCTGGCACCACAAAGGATTAGTATCATTTATCAAATTTGGCTCATCGGTCTGCTCCCATTTGCCATCTTTCCACTCTTGTTTGTTGCCAAAGATGATCTGAACAGGCAAGAACGAGCAATATTTTTTAAGAAGGCTTTCGATGCGCTCTTTCTTTGCAAACTCTTCGCTCTCGGGCGAGATATGAAGCACGATGTCAGTACCACGCTCGGCTTTATCTGCTGCCTCAAGGGTATATTCCGGAGAACCATCACAACTCCAGTGCATAGCCTGTGAGCCTTCTTTATGTGAGCGAGTAAAGATCTCCACCTTGTCGGCAACCATAAATGCCGAATAGAAACCCAAACCAAAGTGACCAATAATGCTTTGATCCTTATATTTTGCCATAAACTCCTCGGCACCCGAGAAAGCAATTTGGTTGATATACTTCTCGACCTCCTCTTGGGTCATACCAATACCCTTGTCCGAAATAGTTAGAGTCTTAGCCTGTTCATCTAGCGAGATCGTGATCGAAAGATCGCCCAGTTCGCCCGATGCTTGACCAATACGAGAAAGGGTCGAAAGCTTTGTTGTTGCATCGACTGCATTACTCACCAACTCACGAAGGAAAATCTCATGATCGGAGTAGAGGAATTTTTTGATTATAGGAAAAATGTTTTCGGTAGTAACACCAATTGAACCTTTTTTCTGTTCCATGATTATATTCTGTTTTTTTAGTTTGTTTATCGTTTTATTTGCCCCATTAAACTAACAAGATCTATGCCAGTCGATTTTCTGGTGACAAAATGTCACTATTTGGCAGATTTCGCTCTCTGCACACAGAGGGACTCTTGCCAAAAATGGATCGACAGGTTAGAATGGCTTTGTTTATCCCCTCGAAAAATAGTATCTTTGACCCATTAAAACCACACTTAGATACTACCTTTGAATGAGAACACTCGCCAGAATTACGACAACCACACCACAGGCCATAATCTTTCTTGTGGATCAATCGGGATCCATGAGCGAGAAGATTCTTTGGGATGGTCATCTGATGAGCAAAGCAGAGGCTGTTTCGTCTGTGATAAATATGGTTTTAGAGGAGATCCTAGCTCGTTGTAATAGTTTTGGGGTTATCAAAAATTATTTTGTTATCTCGGTTTTGGGCTATGGTGGCGATGGGGTCAATTCGCTTTTGAGTGGCGATGGCTTTGTTCGTGCGTCTCAGCTTTCGGGCGAATTTGTCGAGCGTCGTGAGATCACTAATGTCCACCAAGTGGGTGGGCGCAAGGTGCTAACCTCTTCGTCTCGTCGTATTTGGGTTGTGCCTCGATGCGAGGGCGAGAGCCCTATGTGTGCCGCTTATGATAGATCGTATGATATTCTTTCGGCGTGGATCCCTGCTTTTCGCAACACCCACACTCCGCAGCCGCTGGTTATTAATATCACCGATGGCGAGGCAACCGATGCTCCAATGCCAAAGTTACGCCATTCGTCTGGTCGCCTAAAGTCGCTATCGACTCTCGAAGGAGAGACAATACTAATGAATATCCATATCTCTTGTGTGGCTAGTGGTTCGCAGCTCTTTCCTAATGCAGAGCTATCGCCCGAGAACGAATGCCTAGTGGCTCGTCGTCTTTTTGCGCTTTCGAGTGTTATGCCCGAGAGTTATAACCATGAGATTGCTTCGATCTCTGGGGACACCCCTCCCTATCGTGCCTTCGCTTGTAATACTCAGATTACCGATCTGTTGAAGCTTTTGGATATTAGTAGTACTTCTGTTCAATTCTCATAATATTCACTTGATTATGGTCTATCCTTCGCTTATTCGATATATTGAGACTTTTGTTTCGCTCGAGATATCTTTACGTACGCTTGGCTCTTTTCGTCCTTTTTTGGGCGATGATGGTCTTCCACGGTATAGTTGTTCGGGTGGAGTTGCATGGTTTACTGTGGTCGACGAGGTAGGGGCGAAGTGGTTGATGGGTGTCTTTTTGAGCAATAAGGCTCGTGGACGTTTTTCGGTGAAACCCACCCAACGATTGATCGAGGCGGAGCTTATGGTCGAGGCTCTTGATCGCACAGAGTTGTTGGATGTTGTTTTGCGGCAATGCGAATTTAACCCCACTCGGTTTAAATTGGTGAGCAAGAGTGATAATTCTGACTCTCAGACTTTCTATGGCGAGGGTTTTGAGCCTTTCGAGGATAAGACCACCCGTGCGTGGGGTTTTTATAATCCCGAAACAGGCGTTCGCCTTTCGGCTCTTTGGTCAGCAGTGGAACTTTTTGTCGAGGGGTGTGCAGTGGTCGAATTAGATGGGCGATATGGGTTGATCGACACAAGCGGAAATCTGATTCTCAAGGCAATTTATGATGAAGTCTCATGGGATGGCTCACGCTATGCGTATGTCGACCTTGGCGGAAAGTGGGGTGTATATTCTCGCTCGGGAGAGCTTATCTCGGCTTTGCAGTGGGATTGGATAGGAGAATTTTCCTACGGATATGCGTTGGTACAGAGAGATAGTAAATATGGTTTTATCGACTCGCAAGGTGAGCTAGTGATAGAGCCCAAATATGATGATGCCGGATCGTTCAACCAATATGGTGCGGCACAAGTGCGTGTGGGTAAAGAGAAATTCTTTATCGACCACAAACAACGTAGAGTCTAGTAATCAACGAAAAAGTACAAGAAAGATAAAAAATATAGCAAAATTTAGATGAGCGATAAACAGAAGAAAGAAACAGGCGACATGCCCTATGCACCAACCCCTTTGATGCGACAATATTATTCGATTAAGGCCGAAAATCCCGAAGCTATTTTGCTTTTTCGTGCTGGGGACTTCTATGAGACCTTTGGCGAGGATGCTGTGACCACTAGTCGCATTTTGGGTATTACGCTGACCAAACGAGCCAATGGCTCTGCCTCTTCGGTTCCTTTGGCTGGTTTTCCTCACCATGCTATCGAGACCTACCTTCCTAAGTTGATTCAGGCCGGTGAGCGTGTTGCTATTTGCGAACAGCTCGAAGATCCTAAGGCTTCTAAGGGGATTGTCAAGCGTGGAGTGACGGAGCTTGTTACTCCTGGTGTTTCGTTCAATGACAATGTCCTCTCGCAACGTGAGAATAATTTCCTTGGGGCTTTGCTCTATGGCAAGGGTGATTTGGCAGGGGTGGCTATTTTGGACGCTTCGACCGGAGAGTTTTTTGTGGCTCAGGGTAAAACCTCGTATATCGACAAATTACTATCGAACCTCTCGCCCAAAGAGCTTCTCATCTCACCTTCGCAAAGTGATGTTTATGACAAACAATTTTCGGATCGCTACTATACCTATAAACTTGAGGATTGGGCATGGAACCTAGAGAGCAATCGTGACAAGCTAAAGAAACAGTTTGATGTTCGTTCGCTACGTGGATTTGGTATTGACCGAATGCCTTTGGCTATTACTGCGGCAGGGGCTATTATCCACTACCTCGAATATACTCGACACAACGATCTCTCGCACATAAAATCTATTTCTCACCTCAACGAATCGGAGTATCTTTGGGTCGATCGTTTTACGGCTCGTAACCTAGAGCTTTTCAACCCGCTCAACGAAGGGGGTCGCTCATTGATTGATATTCTCGATCGCACTGTTTCGCCTATGGGTGGTCGTGTTTTGCGTCGTTGGTTGTCTTTGCCTCTTCGTGAGTTGGAGGCTATTGCCCAACGTCATAATGCTGTTGATCTTTTGTGTGGCGACTCCTCGCTTCGGGATTCGATACTCGATCGGATGTCTGATATTTCTGACCCCGAACGTATAGCCGCCAAGATTGCCGCATTGAGAGTTAATCCCAAAGAGATTGTTTTGTTGTCTGCCTCGTTGAAGGCAGCCCAAAAGATTCGTTATTTGATCGAGGGGCGTGCGGAGCTTTCTCATCTATATAGTGCACTCGATGTTGAAGATTGCGTGGTGGAGTATATCGACCGTATGTTGCTCGACGAACCAGCTCTGGCCGTTGGCAAAGGGAATATTATTGCTCAGGGGGTCAACGAGGAGCTTGACGAGCTTCGTGCCTTGTCCAAAAATAGCAAGGAGTATCTGGTCGATATGGCCTCTCGTGAGAGTGAGCGAACGGGGATTCCTAGCCTCAAGATTGCCTTCAACAACGTCTTTGGCTACTATATCGAGGTGCGTAACGCCCACAAAGATAAAGTTCCCGAGCAATGGATTCGCAAACAAACACTGGTTAATGCCGAGCGATATATCACCGAGGAGCTAAAGCTCTATGAGGAGAAGATTCTCTCTTGTCAAACCAGTATCGAGAAGATCGAGTCTCAATTGCTTTCGGATGTTATCACCTATTTGCAGCCTTTTGTTCACAGTATTATTGCTTGTTCGGGTGCTGTGGGGCAGCTTGATACGTTGATGAGTTTTGCTCTTGTGGCAAAGGAGTATAGTTATGTGCGCCCCGAGATGGATGATTCACAGGTGGTTGATATTAGCGATTGTCGTCACCCTGTGATTGAGCGTTGTTTGCCTTTGGGCGATCGTTATATCCCCAATGATCTCTATTTGGACTCCGAGACCCAGCAGATAATTATTATTACGGGGCCTAATATGGCTGGTAAGTCGGCTTTGCTTCGTCAGACTGCACTGGTGGCTATTATGGCACAGATTGGTTCTTTTGTACCTGCTTCACGGGCACGATTGGGGGTTATTGATCGTCTTTTCACTCGTGTTGGAGCTTCGGACAATATTTCGCAGGGCGAGTCTACCTTTATGGTTGAGATGTTGGAGTCGGCAAATATTCTTAACAATCTCACTTCTCGGTCTTTGATTCTTTTGGATGAGATTGGTCGTGGGACAAGCACCTATGATGGTCTTTCGATTGCGTGGAGTATGGTTGAGTATATTCATCGTGTGGCTGGTGCACGTACGTTGTTTGCGACCCATTATCACGAACTCAATGAGTTGGAGCATCGTTTTGCCCGTATAAAGAATTACAATGTTGCAGTAAGGGAAGTCGATCGTCGGGTTATTTTCCTTCGCAAATTGGTTCGTGGCGGCACAGAGCACTCTTTTGGTATTCACGTGGCTTCGATGGCAGGGATGCCACAGGGTGTAATTAGACGTGCACAAGCAATTCTTTCGGATCTTGAGGCGCAAAGGGCTACGGGATTGGCAGGTGGGGCTTCACAGGTCAATGCACAGGCCGTTTCGGTGGCACATCAGTTATCTATTTTCCAGTTGGATGACCCTACTCTATCACAGGTTCGTAGTCAGTTGGAGCAATTGGATGTTGATGAGTTGACACCACGTCAGGCATTGGATCAGCTTTACGAGTTGAAGCGATTGATTGGGGTGAAGTAATATTAGGGATCGAAATGGTTCAATTGCGATAGCGAGACTTTTCTGTGGGATGAAGCACTGCACTACTAAAGCAGCACATGACCCAGCAAGAGTCCCAGAAAATACCCGAGTGTCCCAGAACAATCAACATCTTCGGGAATGATAATATTGAGAATTGCGACAGCGGAGATTTGCCTCCACCAGAAGGGGAATCTCTACGGGGCGGACGGCTCCCCCCGTCGGGAGCCCCGTAAACCTAAAGGCTTACGAGCCACACCGACAGCCGTCCGAGAACAACACCACCCTACTCCCCCCGAAAACTATTGATCCGCTGCAAAACATTAGACGAAAGATTCTCCTGATAAAAAGCAAGCTCCTGCAAATGGTAATTACCCAAAGGAAATAAATCTGCCAAAACAGGAACATAATATAACTCAGGATCAAGCCCCTCAACCAAAAGTACATTATACTGAGTATCGACACTAACGCTAACCGTATCATTCATTATAGAAGGTGTAGAATCGCTCATCCAATTCAAAGGGTTAATACAAAGTGCCGAAGGTGAAAGAACAGAGCAAATACTCACGGGAGAAGCCACCGAATTATAACAGATAGTAACCCCCGTATCCGAATCACCAGCAGCCCCAACAATAGTGCTATAACCAGCCAACTCATCCTCGCTAACACGATAACCCACAACATAAGCGGCAACCAAACGACTATATTGATCCGAGGAGAGCCCCTTTAGAAGCTCCACAACAGCCTTACCCCCCTGACTAAAACCAGCCAAAACAAAAGGCCTACCATCGTTAAGCTGACTCATAAATTGATCGAAAGCACACTGAATATCGGCCATAGCAAACGGGAAACGAGCGTTGACAACACTATCACCCTCGATCCAAGATTCGAGCGAAATCTGACGATAATAGGGAGCAAAGTAATTGCATTTGCCCTGAGCAAAAATAGTTTGTGCCAACTCATAAGACCCCGCCATTGCCTCACGTTGCGAAGCATCATAGACATCGGCATAGTGGCACACAGCCCCCGAAGAGTCAGTCCAATCCCAAATACAGGTGGGCAAAACATAAAAAACATCAACATCATAGTCGATACTAGATGGAAGATCATACCAAAGATCCCCAGAGCTATAATCCAAACCAAGATCATCGCCCGAAGATCGAGAACACCCAAAAACAAAAGCCAAAACCCAAAGCAAAAGGGCATTGCGTAATAAAAATCTCATAATTTTATAGTCTTAAAATAAAAAGACCCTCAGTGGAGATCGGCTGCAAGAGCTAATCACCAAAAGGGTCTTATCGGTTTATGATTATCTGTAAAACGAATTAGAGTTTAGAGAGAGTACTCTTGATCTGATCACGCACAGAGGTGTTATAACCAGTCGAAAGATAAACCACACGTCCAAAGCTATCGGCAACAGTAACAATTGGCCACTGAGGGCTATCCAATTCG
>JAWXTL010000022.1:0-13201 GCA_044433565.1 Rikenellaceae bacterium
ATAAATAATGGCTACTTGTTCAGCCCCTAAGAAGTATGCGATACTCAGCCCGTGAGGTAAACATACGATAAGGCTCATCGACACCCTTGGTCACCAAATCATCAATCAAAACCCCAATATAAGCCTCGTTACGACCCAAAACCAAAGCATCCGCCCCACGCAAAGAGCGAACCGCATTGATCCCAGCAATCAAGCCCTGAGCCGCAGCCTCCTCATAGCCCGTAGTTCCATTGATCTGTCCAGCAAAGAAAAGCCCCGAAACCAGCTTAGTCTCCAAAGAGTGAAGAAGCTGAGTGGGTGGGAAAAAATCATACTCGATAGCATAGCCCGGACGATAGATCTGAGCCCGTTCCAGCCCCCGAATCTGCCCCAAAGCCGCAACCTGAACCTCCAAAGGCAAAGAGCTAGAGAAGCCATTGAGATAGTACTCATTAGTCTCAGCCCCCTCGGGTTCAAGAAAAAGTTGATGAGAATCCTTCTCGGCAAAAGTGCGAAGTTTATCCTCGATCGAAGGGCAATAGCGAGGACCAATACCCCGAATAACCCCCGTAAACAGTGGAGAACGATCGAAACCCGAACGCAAAGTATCATGAACATCCGCAGAGGTATAGACCAAATAGCAAGGCATCTGATCCTTCACAGGCGAAGTAAGAGAAGAGAAAGAGAACTTAGAAGGGTGCTCATCGCCCCCCTGACACTCCATAACCGAAAAGTCAATAGTACGACCATCAATGCGAACCGGAGTCCCCGTTTTCATCCGATCGACCACAAAGCCTAACTCTGCCAAAGAGCCCGAAAGCCCAACCGAAGCCATATCACCAGCACGACCGCCATCGGCCTGAGAAGTCCCAACGTGCATCAAACCCCCAAGGAAAGTACCATTAGTAAGAACCACTTTCTGAGCCATAAATGAGACCCCCATACGAGTACGAACTCCCGTAACCCGACGAGAGGACTCCCCTACCCCACCATCAATCTCGACTGTCAAAAGCTCCACAACATCATCCTGCCAAACCGACAAGCCGTCGGTCTTATCAATCTGCTGTTTCCAAAGCCAAGAGAACCGATACTTATCGCACTGCGCCCGAGGACTCCACATAGCAGCCCCCTTCGATCGTCCAAGCATCCGAAACTGCAAAGTAGACCAATCGGTAATAACTCCCATCTGCCCACCCAAAGCATCAATCTCCCGAACAATCTGACCCTTGGCCATCCCCCCAACCGCAGGGTTGCAAGACATATTAGCCAACTTAGTCATATCCATAGTAACAAGGAGCGTATCAGCCCCAAGTCGAGCCGAGGCAACCGCAGCTTCACAACCTGCGTGTCCACCCCCGACAACAATCACATCATAATTAAATCTCATACTTACCCAAATAATAATCCTCCTTACTAGTCATCTCCGCCTGTTCCGAATCAGTCGAATCTTTATATCCGCAAAGATGCAAAACCCCATGAACCATAACACGGCGAAGTTCCACGTGGAACAATGAAGCGTCGCCCAAAATCTCTAAAGCATTAGCCCGAACACGATCCAAACTAATCATCAAGTCACCAGAGACCTTTTTTCCCTGGGAATAGTCGAAACTAATAATGTCCGTATAATAGTCATGATTCAAGTATTGACGATTAACATCCAATAGGTAATCATCTGAGCACCAGACATATACAACATCCCCAAGGGTAAATCCCTCCTCCAAAATCACCTCCTTCAACCAACGCTTAACTCCCCGTGAATCCAAAAGCCTATGCTCCAAGTCACCACTGCTAATATTTATAGCCATAATTTTATCTGTATTATGTTAAATTTATATTACCCCTAAAAATCCTTCAGCCAAACACAAGGATCCTGATCCTTATTCTCCAACCAAAGCTCAAAGTGAAACTCCTCACCCTCCAAACGTCCCAACTGATCACCCACTCCAACAACATCACCCACCGAATGAAGAACCCCACGCAAATTAGTATATACTGTAAGGTAATCGCCATGACGAACAATAACCGATCGACCCATACCAACAACATCAAAAACAACAGAGACCACCCCATCAAAAACCGAAACCACCGAACTCCCCGAACCACAAGCAAGATCAATCCCCCGACTTGAAACCTTCAACCCCGAAGAAGAAGTGCGAACACCATAGCCCCCACTCAATCGACCCCACGAAACAGGAGATCGTAGAGATCCCCGAGAAGCCATAAATCGAGAAGTCAAAGTATGATCGACCACAACCTCAGAGTTAGGCTTCGCCGCCTGTTGCATAGCCTCCTTGATCCGCCGCTCCAACTCCGCCTTCTGAGCCAACTTAGCCCGCTGCTGATCGTCGAGCGAGGCTGCATCCTTCTCCAAACCACTTAGCAGCTTGACCAATTCCGCCCGTTCAGAGCGCAAAGAAGAGAGCTCCGAACTACGAGTCCGCTGAAGCTCCTCGACACGCTTATATTGGCTCTCTAGTGCCGAAAAACGAACCCCAAGAGAACGAGACATACTATCAATAGAGCTAATCTCCCGAACAATATCACCCGAAACATCCAAAATCCGAAGACGAAGAGCCTCCCAAGATTCACGACTATGCAAAGAGAGCATAGCCGAAGAGCCTGAGGTCAAACGAGAGGTATAGCCCGAACGAAGAAGCGAAGCCAAAAGCTCACGAGATGCCTCAAGCTGAAGCCGCAAAGCCCCCAAACGAGCACCATCACTATCCATCGAAGAGCGAACAGAAGCGACCTGACGATCCAAATCCCGAACCGTAGAGACACGAGAAGAGATACGTTTTTCGAGAGAAACCATAGCCGAGCGTTGCTCACTTTGAAGAGCACGATTGCCATCAATCTGACTGCGCAAAGAGGCAATCTCACGTTCCAACTGCTGAAGTTGGCTCTCCTGCGAATTTTGAGCCATAAGCTCAAAAACAGAAAAACAAAAAAAGAGAACAAAAAGCAGAAGGCGAGAGAGTTTCATAAGAGCAATCCAAAATTAATCAACACCCCCAGACGACTCGATCATCTGTGTAATCATTTTACGATAACGTTCAGCTCCCGAAGGGTCACCCGAAGCCTCCATAATAGAGACAGCATGAACCAAAACTTCATAAGAAGGCTCTTTGTCGATAGCCAAAAGATAGAGAATCTTCTGACGAGCATCGCTAATACGCCCCAGACGAAAAAGAATCCAAGCATGGGTATCAATATAGCTACTATTGGATTCGGTAAGCTGATTAGCCAGAACTGAAAGCTCAAGTGCATATTCGAGTTTCGAGATCTTATTGGTCAAATTAGAGATCAAATAAGCATAGTTATTCAAAGCCAAATGGTTCAAAGAGTCATACTTAATAGCCTTTTTGAGGCTTGAAATCTGAGAAGACAACCGCCCCTGCATCGAAGCAATCTCCGAGCGAAGGACATAAGCCACCGAGCGAAGTGAATCGCTATCGGCACGAGAAAGCATAGAAGATGTAATACGAGAAGCATCCCGAAAGCGAGAATCCAAAAGATAAAGATGGATCGCCATAGCATCAAGATTTCCCTGGTCAGCAAAACGCTCCCGCATATCATCCAAGACCCAAAGAGCAGCATCGAGAGTATCCTTCTGAGCATAGATCTGAATCAAAAAAGTGCCCTGATTGGCAGTATAATTACCCACTCGAACCAAAGAATCCAAAAAGACCTCGGCACGAGAGAAGTCACTAACATAATAGAGATAATCCGAAAAGAAGGTATTAAAAAGAGTATCCGAAGCGGAAGAGACCGAAATCTCCATCAGCTCACGAGAGAGATCCGAAGTGGCATCGCCCCCCATCTGGAAATAGGTCTTAAATATCTCGATCTTCGACTCCGAAGTAACATTCGAATCGCCCATCAAAGGACGAAGGGTCTCAATAAATTTCTGCGAATTGCCCATCAATCGCCAATAATCGGCCACCGAAGAGAGAATATCAGGATCCAAAGGATCGAGCAATCGAGCACTTTCGAGAGCCGCTTGAGCCTCTTGATGGCGACCAACCGTAGCAAGTACACGAGCATAATTGGCATAATTCTGTGCCGTAGGTTGAGCCGAGACAATAGAGCTCGAATACTCAACCAACTCACCAACCATATTATGATTATAGAGATAGAGGTTCTTAGGAACAATAAGCTGATCGACAAAACCATAGCGAGACTCATATTCGGTGGCAAGTTCAAACCCACGAGTGAGCTGCTCCTCGCTAGAGGAAGGGTTGACCAAAAGAACATAAGCCAAAAAGCAAAGAGTCTCCTGATGAGTAGGGAGCAATTCATGGATCCGTTCAAGAGTCAAATGAGCACCCGAAAGATCATTAGACGAAAGCTGAATATTAGCCTTAGTACGCAAATAATCAACCCCAGAGGGCGAAATATCCAGCGAACGATCAATATAGCCCAAAGCCGAAACCGTATCGCCCAAAGCAAGGCTAGAGAGCGACATATAATAATAGGCAGGAGCATAATCTCCAAGGCTCTTATTCAAAGAGCCAAAAGCCTCAAGTGCCTGAGAGTGACGACCAAAAAGATAGAGCTGAACACCATCCAAAAAGATAGTAGAACGAACCGTAGGGTCAGTGGAGACCTTCGAGAGCGACCCCACAACACGGTCACGAATAGTCCCAACACCGCCATCACCCACGCTCTGGGAACGACAATCCAACAAACCAGCCCAAAGGAGCAGAGCCAAAAGCAATATCTTCAAAAATCTCATCATAGCAGTTTGCCAATTAAAAGGGTTAGAAAAAAACAAAGGAGGTGCGAGAAATAAAAAAATCTCAATACCTCCCTCAAATTAAACAAATCCAAAAGAGGATTATTGACCACGACCACCACGAGGAGGACGACCACCCTGTGGAGCACCTTCTGGAGCGCCCTCTGGAGCACCTTCTGGAGCACCCTCTGGAGCACCCTCTGGAGCACCCTCTTGATCGAGTTTCTCCTGCTCCTCAGCAATCAAACGATCAGCTATCTCACGGGCCACACCAGCCTCAGTCTGACGAGTAGCAACATCGCCCGTAGAGGTCATAGCACGAACAGCAATCTCCCAATAGCCCTCAGGAAGGTAATTCTCAATAGGATCAGAGGTATTCTTAGCAGACTGCTGACACCAAAGGTCATTAACATAATTCAAGCCCAAATACTCAGGCGAAATATAGACATAAACATCATCAAGATGTTCATCGACCCAAATATCCACAGCATCATTTTCGAGCTTCATACGGGTAACATCCTCCAAAAGAGCATAATCCAATTCGTAAGAAGCAGGATGTGCAGGGATAATCTTATCCAAAGTAACAATCTTATAGATCATATTACCATTATCATCGACCGACTCATAAGGAGAAGAGATATCCCCCTCTTTCATAATACTCAAACGCATATAGTCGGTCACAGCCAACTGCGCCAACTCATCGGCCATAAACAGAGTAGAAGCCTTAGAAATATCACCCCCATTCTGGTTATAAGCCCGAACATTATAGACACGACCACCATTATTACGGCTAACCTTATCATCCGAATAACGCAAAGCAGCATTAGCAAAAGTGATATGACCAGCCTCGATCTCGGTGCGCAAAGAGTCCAACTCGGCAGTAACCTCGGTAATCTCCTCACCCTGGAACTCAGGCTTGAGCAACAAGTGACGATAGTGAACCAAATCACCCTGTTTGGAGATCAACTCAATAATATGGTAACCATACTCGGTCTCGACAACCTCCGAAATCTGACCTGGCTGCATAGCCACCAGTGCATTAGCAAAAGGAGCAACAAGCTCATAAACAGGACGAGGACCATCCTCACCACCATTACCACGAGTACCATCATCCTGAGAGTAAAGACGAGCCAAAACAGCCAATTTCTCACCAGCCAAAATACGTTTACGGAAACCCAAAAGGCGTTCACGAATCAACATCTTACGAGCATCGGTTTGTGGCGGACTCTTAACAATCTGAGCATAGACAAACTGAGCGGGAACCATCGGAAGGGAATCGGTATTGAGAGTCGAGAAGAAATCACGAACATCATTATGAGTCACCTTCACCTGCTTCTTGATACTATAATCCATCTCCTTAGCAAGTTCACTCTCAAGGAACTGCTCCTCAAGGTCACGCTTGATCTGGAAAATAGCCTTACCATAGAGCTTCTCGAGCTCTTTGGCCGAACCAAGCTGCTCGATCATACTAGCGACCTGCTCCTCGACACGCAAAGAGATGCTAGTCATATTCATCTGCTTATCGAGAGAGTCGGCACGTGCCTGTTGCGAAAGCAGTTTCTGGGTCATCAGAGCCTCGATAGCCTCGGCAAAAGGATCTTGATCGGTGGTGGCACCCAGCTGAGAGCGTTGGGCAATAACCATCTGTTTGATGCGTTCTACCTCCGAAAGCAATATCGGCGCATTACCAACTATGGCAACCAACTCATCGGCAACAAAATTCTCAGTCTGACCACTACTTGAGGGAGCACCCATAATAATGGTTGAAACGTTTGAGGGGGTCTGTGAAAAGCTCACTGCTGTGGGAAAAAGAGAGACAGCAACAATAGGTAGTAATTTGGCAGTAAATTTCATCTTAGTATATATAAAGTAATATTACGTTTTTGTTATTTATTGTTAATTGGTCGCTTGGTCGGATGAAGACTCAGGCAACGAATCGGATATTATATTGGTTTGAAGTGTATCTAGCGCAGTTGTTTCACCGGGCAGCACTACCCTACCCGATAGAATGGCACTTTGGTAGATGCTATCTTTGAAATGATTCAATAGGGCTTGGCGACGATCTTGAAGCAAAATATGGCGAATATCAGTGGTCACCATCTCCAAAGGAGAGAGATCGCCAGTGTATAGCTTATCGACCACAGCCATCATATATTGGTATTGATCGTCTTCGACCTCATAATATTTTTTGGAGCGCAAGAAGCCATCGAAATCGGTATTCGAGAAGGGGATCATACTTAGCACTTGGCTAAAGGGAGTCCAGCTATCGGAGAGGTCATTTAGGCGATAGTTATTTTTCTCGCACAGCTCCCTAAAATCGTTTATATCGTTCTCCGAAGAGCTTTGGAACAATTCCCTAAGTGTATTACTTTGGCGCAGCTGCGAAGGGATTCTAGCCACACGGACTTTGACTAGGGGCCCCGCCAAACGGAAGTTAGAGCGATGTAGGGAATAATATTGAGCCACCTGCTCCGAGGTAACCAAAGTATCGAGATTCTCGGAGATATATCCTTGCTGGAAATGGTATCTAAGCAACGATTTACGATACTCACGCACCTTAGCCTCGATCACCTCTTGGTAATCGCCCAGCGAGAGTGTCGCCTGTTGCAGCTCAATCTGATCGCTAACCCACTGCTGGATATAGAGCCTACTATGCGCCACGCTATCCTGCATCGAGATCCCCATCTGACCAAACTTTAGGTCATCGGCATAGAGCGTACTATCGCCCACACGAGCAATCACCTCGCCACGATCGGGGTTATAGAGGCTAAACGAGCCACAGCCACCAAGAGTCACCCCCAAAGCCAACAAGACCAAAGGAAGAAACACTCCACCGAGGGATATATATCTGCACAGACAAGCTCTTTTCATGATTCAAAGTAATTGAGATTACAACTCTTTAGTCAATATATCTACAAAAGTAGTAAGTTTATTGCCCATGAGTCAACACAATCAAGGCAAAGGTAGTATTTTTTTATTATTTTTTGTATTCTTTAGCCCAAAACATTTAGATACTATCTACTCTTTCTATATTGTTGTGCAGTAAATATTTTCACAAGGGGGGAGCAAAGGTGGCAGAGAAATAGCAGATGACCCAGCATGAGTCCCAGAAAAGACCCAGCAGAGTCCCAGAACAATCCATATCTTCTAAAGTAATAAATTCCGAATTGCGACAGCGGATAATTTTCCTTTGGAAGGAAAATTATCTACGGGGCGGACGGCTCCCCCCGTCGGGAGCCCCGTAATCCTGAAGGCTTACGGAGCACACCGACAGCCGTCCGAGAACAATGCCATTTCTTCAAAAAAGCACGGCTCCCCTAGTCAAAGGAGAGCCGTGCCCAAATATTATCTATCAAAAGAAATACTATCTATTCTTAATCCAATTGAAAGCATTAACAAACGCCTCAATCCAAGGAGAAACCTCGTCAGAGCAGCGATCAGATGGGTAGAATGCCCAGTTCCAAGGACGCAAAGAACGCTCGAAGTGAGGCATCATAGCCAAGTGGCGACCATCCTTAGAGCAGATACCTGCCACGTTGTAGTCCGAACCATTTGGATTGGCAGGATATTGAGCATAAGAGTATTTCAAAGCTACGTTATATTCGCTCTCGGCTTTTGGCAGGATAAATTTACCCTCACCATGAGCAACCCAGATACCTAGCGAAGAACCTTCGAGAGATTTGAGCATAATACTGCTCGACTGCTCGATATTCACACCCACAAAGTTACTCTCGAATTTGTGCGAGTTATTGTGAGCCATTTTTGGTTTACCCTCTTCCTCTTTTTCTGAGAGAAGACCTAGCTCTACCATCAACTGACAACCGTTACAGATACCCACCGAAAGGGTATCCTCACGAGCATAGAATTTCTCCAAAGCCTCCTTAGCCTTAGGGTTATAAAGGAAAGCACCAGCCCATCCCTTAGCCGAACCCATAACATCCGAGTTAGAGAAACCACCCGAGAAGGCAATCATATTAACATCTTCGAGTGTCTCACGTCCCGAAATCAAATCGGTCATGTGAACATCCTTAACATCAAAACCTGCTAGG
This sequence comes from Rikenellaceae bacterium, assembly GCA_044433565.1. Lineage (GTDB taxonomy): Bacteria > Bacteroidota > Bacteroidia > Bacteroidales > Rikenellaceae > Mucinivorans. The sequence goes on from JAWXTL010000022.1 coordinate 8,764, forward strand.
TACATATTCCAAGCGATCTCACGCTCACATTGGCAACCTTTCTCACGGATAACAGCCGCCTTGATGCCCGAAGCCATACGACGTTTGCCATCGAGACCATAAGAGCTCAACTGACCAGTAAAGCCTGTTGGGAATATGTATTGAAGTGGTTGTTTTTTGTAGTTGTTATAACGCTCAAGAGCCAAAGCTGGTGTCGACTGGTTGCGGTCAAGCAGGTAAGAAGTTTTATACCAAACATCACGCAAAGAGTTAATATCCAAAGCCATCTTCTGGCAACAGCCATGAACCAAAGTAAAGGTGCGATCCAAATTCACGTCCGCAACTTTCTGAGCCGAAACACCCATCTGATCTAGCCAAGTGATAATCTCACCTGCATCTTCGACCTGAAGCAATACGGCTGGTTTTTCGCTAAATAGGAGCTTCACAAGATCCGCCTCACGTAGAGTATTGAGATCCACATTCAAACCAGTAGCAACGCCCGAGAAGGTCATCTCTAGTAGTGCCGTAATCAAACCACCGCCCGAAACATCATGACCCGAAAGCACTTTGTCGTGGTTGATAACCATCTGAACAGCCTCCCAAGCCTTCTTAAAGTAGTCAGCACAAGCAACCGTAGGAGCATCATCACCCACCGCATTTTGTGTCTGAGCAAAAGCCGAACCAGCCAATGGGAAGTTATGATCGCCCGTAAAGTCAATGTAAAGAAGATCCGAAGGTTTCTCGACCAAAGCAGCCTTAACACACTTCTTGATGTCCGAAACCTCACCAGCAGCCGTGATAATCACAGTACCCGGAGCATAAACCTTAGATCCATCGCTATATTTTTGGGTCATAGACAAAGAGTCCTTACCAGTCGGGATATTAAGTCCTAGAGCAATAGCAAAGTCCGAAGCCGACTCGACAGCTTTATACAATCGAGCATCCTCACCCTCATTCTTACAAGGCCACATCCAGTTAGCCGACAAAGAGACATTGCCCAAGCCCCCTTGGATAGGAGCAAAAACCAGATTGGTCAACGATTCAGCAATAGCCATCACCGAACCCTTAGCCGCATCGACCATAGCCACCGCAGGAGCAGCACCAAGCGAGTTAGCAACACCACCCGTGCCCTGATAGTCAACCGCAAAGACACCGCAGTCATTCAGAGGAAGCTGAACAGCCCCAGCACATTGCTGAAGAGCAACCTTACCAGTCACCGAACGGTCAACCTTATTGGTCAACCAATCCTTACAAGCAACCCCCTCGATCTGAAGAACATTAGTAATATATTTCGACAACTGATCCTCAGAATAAGTAACCCCAGCATAGTTCTCAACAACAGTACGGTCGGTAAGCACCGAACGAGGAGTCTTACCAAACATATCATCCAACTGCAAGTCGATAGGCTTCTCACCCGTTTTGTTATCAACAAAAGTAAACTGCATATCGCCCGTAGTCTCCCCAATCACATAGAAAGGACAACGCTCACGCTCAGCAATCTTCTGGAAGTTCTCGATATGCTCCTCCTTGATAACCAAACCAATACGCTCTTGAGACTCATTACCCACAATCTCTTTATAAGACAAAGTAGGGTCGCCAATAGGCAACTGGTCAATATCAATACGACCACCCGTAGCCTCAACCAACTCCGAAAGGCAGTTCAAGTGACCACCAGCACCATGGTCATGGATACTAATAATAGGGTTGTTAGACTCCTCGGCAATAGCACGAACCGCATTATAAGCACGTTTCTGCATCTCAGGATTAGAACGCTGGATAGCATTCAACTCGATAGCACCAGCAAACTCGCCAGTATCAACCGAGCTAACAGCACCACCGCCCATACCAATACGATAGTTATCACCACCCAAAAGGACTACTTTATCACCCTTCGATGGTTCATCTTTGAGGCAGTCAACCTTCTTGCCATAGCCAATACCACCGGCCAACATAATAACCTTATCGAAACCAAAGTTCTTGCCATTCTCCTGATGCTCAAAAGTATAAAGAGAACCACAAATCAAAGGCTGACCAAACTTATTACCAAAGTCACTAGCTCCATTAGAAGCCTTAATCAAAATATCCTCTGGTGTCTGATACAACCACTTACGTTCGCCCATCTTAGACTCCCACTCACGACCGCCATCCAAACGAGGATAAGCCGTCATATAAACCGCCGTACCAGTCATAGGGAAAGCACCCTTACCACCAGCCACACGGTCACGGATCTCACCACCAGTACCCGTTGCCGCACCATTAAAAGGCTCAACAGTGGTAGGGAAGTTATGAGTCTCGGCCTTAATACTAATCACACTATCATAATCCTCGACCTGATAGAAGTCCGCCGTAGCATGGGTTGCCGGAGCAAACTGCTCAGCGTGAGGTCCCGCCAAGAAAGCACAGTTATCGGTATAAGCCGAAACAACAGCCCCCTGATGGGTATTAGTAGTCTTACGAATCATACCAAAAAGAGTACTCTGCATCTCGACCCCATCAATAATAAACTGACCATTAAAGATCTTATGACGACAGTGCTCCGAATTAACCTGCGAAAAACCAAAAACCTCACTATCCGAAAGAGAACGACCCACTTTGCGGCTCACCGCCTCTAGGTATTCAATCTCCTGCTCGACCAAGGCCAAACCATGAGCCGCATTATAAGAGCGAATATCGTCGATATACTCGATAGGCTCAGGAGTATGAGTAATAGTAAAAACCTGCTGGTCAATAGTGCTATACTCACGAAGCAACATCTTATCATAAGAAGGATTCTCGCCCGTAACATAGAACTCCTCGATACGTTTGATACCCTCGATACCCATATTTTGAGTAATTTCCACAGCATTAGTACTCCAAGGAGTAATCATCTCACGACGTGGACCCACAAAAGTTCCCTCGATCGAATCGAAAGGAATCAGCTCGGCACCCGAAAAGAGCCACGACAATTTCTCGATAGTCTCACTATCAAGGGCAGCGATATGATCCACTGCAAAGATGGTTTGGTTTAGTTTGAAGAGTGTAACCATTGTATTCTTCGTTTGTATTATTTTGAATTAAAGTAATTTTTATCGTTTTGTCTATCTAACTCTTAAACGTTGTTTTAGGCGCAATGTTGTGGTGCGACTAATTCCGTTAAGCTGACATATCTTTGTCACGGTTGTGCCATATTTGATCGCAATCTTACCAAGCATATCGCCCGACTTGACCACATGATAGACCATCTCCGAAGGATCTTGCTCCTTTTTGACACTCTCGCTTTTCGCCTGTTCGGGATCAAGAAGCCCTGCGGCCATCAAATCCTCCTCATAATTCTCCTCTTCGAGCATCTCACTAGCACGAGAATAGATATTAAGGTATCGCTTTTCGAGAGCAAAAGTGGTAAATTTAAGCTGCCCCGAAGCAAAGTCAATCAAAAACTCTGGGTCAAAGCTCTGATCCTTATATCGAACCTCGAAGTGCAAATGTGCCCCCGTACTACGCCCCGTACTACCACCATAGCCAATAACCTCTCCGGCCTTAACATAATCGCCCACCCGAGAATTGATCGTAGTAAGGTGAGCATGCCAAGTCTCCAAACCATTAGGGTGACGAATAATAACCAAATATCCATAACCCCCAGTATTATATCGAGCATAACGCACAACCCCCTCGAAAGTAGCATAAATCGGATCGCCAACCTTCAAAGCCAAATCGACCCCATTATGGCGACGACCACGACGAACCCCATACTTAGAAAAGACCTTCCCCTGATAAGGAACACTAAACTCACTGAGCGAATCGACCAAGCGCAACTCAACAATCTCATCAAGGTCACCCAACTCAATACTCCTATAAGAAAAAATCGAAGTAGTATCCCAATGCTCCTTATAAACCAGTGAGCTCTGAACACGATCAGGGACACTCGCACGATAATATTCCCACGTGTTATTGGCATAAATAATAATCTTGGTTTCGGGATCAGTGGTATCAATAGTGTCTAGCGGAACCTTTGGCAGTCGATCCACCGAAGTGTTTCCATATTGAGAACGTTGAGCCAAACCATGCGAACAGAGCAATGAGGTACAAAGACAGAGTATCAATATTTTCCAATTGGCAGTCATAAAAGATCTTTCGAGTATAATAATAAAGCACAAAGGTAATACTTTTTTGCGAGATACCCCACCCCATGAGTCTCTATTTTTAAACCCCCGAACCTCCAATCAACGAGAAGCCGAACGCTTACGCCCTCGAACAACCCCCTGAGCAAACCGTACGCCACTAAACTGCCAACCCAACACAATCAATGCCACAACCGACAAAGTCCAAAGCCCCACACTCCAAGTGACACGCTCAGAGATCAAATCCCGAACAAAAGCCTCCGAGCCAAGGATCAAAAATCCCAAATACCCCACTCCACTCACAATCACATGGATCATAATAATCGAAACCATCGAACCCGAAAGAGCATACATAGCACAAT
>JAWXTL010000023.1:0-12980 GCA_044433565.1 Rikenellaceae bacterium
TGTTGATCTTGTTTTTGGTCTTTATTTTGATCTTTGTTCTGATCTTGGTTTTGATCTTGATTCTGGTCTTGATTCTGATCTTGATTCTGGTCTTGGTTCTGATCTTGGTTCTGATCTTGGTTCTGATCTTGATTCTGATCCTGATCCTGATTCTGATCCTGATTCTGATCCTGATTCTGGTCTTGGTTCTCCTCTTCCTCCTGCTTCAACTTCTGAGCATAAGCCAAATTAAACTTAGCCTGAACATCCGTAGGGTCGGCACGAAGAGCCGACTTGTAACTCTCAATAGCCTCGTCTAACTTACGCATACGGACATAAGAATTACCCAAATTATAAAGACTCTCGGTAGCACCATCACCCCCCTGTTCCGCCAACTTAGAATAAACAGTAGCCGCCTCTTCCCATCGCTGCTGCTTATGCAAAGAGTTTGCAAGATTATAAGAAGCCTCGACACTACCCACATTCTTGCCTATGGCCTGTTTGTAAGCAGTCTCAGCCTCGGGGTACAAACCCTCATCAAAAAGCTTATTACCACGGCGAATATCACTACGCTCGGCCTGAGCCAAAGCCCCAAAGCAACTAGCCCCAAGAAGTAGTATAACAATTATATATCTTTTCATAACTCAAAAAATCTATTTTAAAGGTTCACCATCACCCGAATCAATCCTCTGGCTACCATCATATCGAGAAGCATCCGAAACCGAAGTAACAACCTCTGAATCCGAAACCTCCGCTGATGCTTCGACAGCCTCAGCCTCAGTCCCCTCAGCCTCTGCCTCAGCCTCAGCCCCCTCAGTGTTAGCCCCCTCAGCCAAAGAGTCATCCAACTGAACCAAAATCTTAGTCTGGTCAACAAAACGACTAACCACAACAAAAGATTCCTCACAATCCTCACCCGAAGGCTTATACTTAGCAAACTTAACCAAATCTGCCAACTCAAAAAATCCTCGTGAACTCTCTAATTCTCGCTTCTCACAACACTCAACCAAAGCCGAAAGTATCTCAGGAGTGGTCATCTCCATAGCTCCAACCCCAAATCGACCATCCAAATACTCACGCAAAATATCCGAAAGATCAGAATAATACTCACGAACAAAACCATCCTGCCACAAATGCCGAGAACGCAACTCCTCCAAAGCAATCAAAGCCAAAATATGAGGGGGAAGCTTAGGCTTCTCGACCTGCAATCGACGACGACGACGCTGCAACCAATAATAAATACCCCAAGCAACCAAAAGTGCAAAAATAGCCCCCGCAATAAATACCTCCTTATTACGAGCAATATAATCCCAAAGCTCATCCATAATAAAAGGAGTGTGCATATTCGCCTTCAAATCAAAAATATCCATCTTGGTGGTATCAATCTCAAAAGTCTGAACATAAAGAAGATCCAAACTAGCCGAACGAACAGTATCACCCGAAAGACCCTCCGAACCATCAGGGAAAATCACAGGAAAACCCGTCAAAGGATAAATCCCAGCATCAAAAGAGGTGATAGTATAGTTCAAACGCAAATGAACACTACGACCATCAACCGAAATAGTATCAACCCAAGGCTGACCAATAATCTCAAGCTTCTCGCCCATCATATTGTTCTCGAACTGCGGAAGTCCAACATCCTGCGAAATATCCTTCTCAATATCAACCGAAAAAGTCACCTGATCGCCAATCATAATAGTGTCGGCATTGACCGAAGTCGAAACCGTAGCCACACGATGTTGTGCCACCCCCACCAAAGGGAAAGCCAACAACAGAGCCAAAAACAAATATAATCCTCTTTTCATATAATTTCTTTATCTCTTTTTGAACAACCGAATAAGATCCGTCACATAATCACCATCGGTGGCCAATGCCACAGCATCAATACGATTACGCAACAAAGCCCCCTTGATAATATCACGACGACGCTCGGCAAACTCCCTATATTCTCGGCGAACACGAGCCGAAGAAGTATCGACCCAACGTTTGAGACCCGTCTCAGCATCACGAAGCTCGACCATACCAATATTAGGCATCTCGCCCTCACGAACATCATAGAATCGAAGTGCCACCAAATCATGTTTAGAAGAGGCAATCTTCATCGACTCCTCGAAACGAACGCACCCCCCTGTCATATCTACATCCTGAAAATCCGAAAGAACAAAAGCCGTAGATCGCTTTTTGAGAACATTCGAAAGCAGCTTCAAAGGCAACCCAAGGTCAGTCCCCCGACTCTCGGGCTCAAAGTCCAAAAGCTCACTAATAATGCGAAGCACATGCTGACGACCTTTTTTCGGAGGAATATACTTCTCGATCCGATCCGTAAAGAGAATACACCCCACCTTGTCGTTATTATGAGCCGCAGCAAACGAAAGCGTAGCGGCCACCTCGGTCATAATATCACGTTTGAGAGCACCCTGAGTACCAAAATTACCACTACCACTAATATCGACCAGAAGCATCATCGTTAGCTCACGCTCCTCTTCATAGATCTTAATGTGTGCCTTTGAAGAACGAGCCGTAACATTCCAATCAATATCACGAATATCATCGCCCTCACGATACTCACGCACCTCGCTAAAGGAGATACCACGACCCTTAAAGGCCGAATGGTATTTCCCCGCAAAAATGTCATGACTCAGACCCTTGGTCTTGATCTCGATACGACGAACCTTTTTTATTAGCTCTTCTTTATTCATAAACTATATATTTTATAGTTTGTTAATATTTCGTGTGAATTAAGGTACTTCTACGCTATTTAGGATCTCTGTGATAACATCCTCGGTAGTAATATTCTCGGCCTCGGCCTCATAGGTCAAACCAATACGGTGACGCAAAACATCATGACATACGGCACGAACATCCTCTGGAATTACATATCCACGACGTTTGATAAAGGCATAGGCCTTAGCCGCACGAGCCAGTGATATAGAAGCACGAGGAGAACAGCCATAACCAATCATCACAGCCAAACGCTCCAAATCATACTCCTTAGGATCACGAGTTGCGAAGACAATATCCACGATATAACGCTCGATCTTCTCATCCATATAGACCTCCGAAACAATCTCACGAGCCTTCTCGATCTCCTCGGTAGTAATCACAGCCGAAGCCTTAGGGAAAGTGCCCAAAAGGTTCTGACGAACGATCTGTTTCTCTTCAGCCTTAGTCGGATAACCGATCTTCACCTTCAACATAAAACGGTCGACCTGCGCCTCAGGAAGAGGATAAGTACCCTCCTGCTCAATCGGGTTCTGGGTTGCCATAACCAAGAAAGGCTTAGGAAGTGGGAAAGTCTCATCGCCAATAGTCACCTGACGCTCCTGCATAGCCTCCAAAAGTGCCGCCTGAACCTTAGCCGGAGAACGGTTGATCTCATCGGCCAAAACAAAGTTAGCAAAAATAGGCCCCTTCTTCACACGAAATTCCTCGTCACGTTGCGAATAGATCACCGTACCAGTCAAATCGGCAGGAAGCAAATCGGGAGTAAACTGCACACGAGAAAACTGTGCATCGACAGCATTAGCAAGTGTATTAATAGCCAAAGTCTTAGCCAGACCAGGAACACCCTCCAAAAGGATATGACCATTAGAAAGAAGTCCGATCATCAGGCTCTCGACAAGGTGTCTCTGACCTACTATCACCTTGCCCATCTCCATTGTTAGTATATCAATAAATGCGCTTTGAGCTTGGATGCGCTCATTTAGGGCTTTGATATCCACTGAAACGTTTTCGTTCATATTGTTTTAATTATTTTTTAGTATTATCATTATTACCAACACAAAGTTGGCTATTTTTTCTTGATTTCCAATCAAAAAATCTACCAAAAAGAGATTTTCATCTGATTTTTACTCCTTTTTTCTCGATTATTCTTGCGCCATACCCCACGAAATCAGATAAGCGGCACGAGCAATATCCATAAGTTTCGACCAATTAAGCTTCTCGGGGGTATCGGTCACTTGGTGATAGTCGGGGTGACCATCCGTATGGAACCAAGCAATAGGTATGCCTTGGCGATTGAACGAAGCATTATCACTACCACCCAGATCATCATCTGCCGGACGATAGTCAGCCTCTAAAGAGAGATCGTAATCTTGGATCGCACCTTCGAGCAAGCTGCGGTAAGATGGCTTCTTCGACGAATAGATATAACGAACTAACTCGGGGCGACTCTCATCGGTATTGCGACCAATCATATCAAAATTCAAATATCCTTTGATACGACCAAGATCCTCCGCCGACGACACATAATTGCGTGATCCATGCAAACCGCACTCCTCGCCATCCCAAAACGCCAAGATAATATTCACCTTTGGGGTCTCACCAGCCGCTTTCAGAGCACGAGCAATTTGCAGCACAGCCACCACGCCCGAAGCATTATCATCAGCCCCATTATAGACATCGCCCGACTCATCAACCCCCAAATGGTCGTAATGAGCACCAACAATTACATCGGCAGAGGTATCCTCTCCGGCGATAGTCACCAAAATATTCTGCATAGGAAGTAGATCTCGCTCACCCGTAGAACGATTACGAACCTCCGACTCAAAATCCACAATCTGAGGCTCATAACCCAACTCTCGCAACTCCGCCAAAATATACTGAGCCGTAATACGAGAGTAGACCGTACTAGTCAAACGCCCCTGAAGAGCATCCGAAGCCAAAAACTCCATCTGAGAGCGAGCCTCCCGCTCATCCATAGCCTCAACACCACGTCTAAGATACTCCTCTTGAGCCAAGGCTACCTGCAAAAAAGAGACAAGCACCAAAAACGAAACAAAAATCTTCTTCATAATAATCTATTAATTATATAGTTCTATATTCACGAGAGTGATCCCCCGTAATAGTGATCCTAATCTTCAAAACATCCTCTGGCAAAAGCTCCTCAATCAACTCTGGCCACTCCAAAAGGCAAAGATCTTCGGTATAAAAATACTCCTGATAGCCCATATCATAAACCTCAAGTGGGTTCTCAATACGATAAAAGTCAAAGTGATGAATCACCTCCCCAGCCTCGTTAGAGTAGTCATTGACCAAAGCAAAAGTTGGACTCGAAGGAGTCTGAGTAACCCGCTTCTGACGAGCAATCTCCCCAATCAAAGTGGTCTTGCCACTGCCCATCTCGCCATAAAAAGCCACCACATTGCAGCCACGCTGCCTAACCAAGTCTAGCACCCAAAGTGCCACATCATCAATATCCGATACATTTTTTATAGCGATCTCTCGCTCAATCGTCTGACCATCTTCCATAGTTCTTCTTCTGTTGTTTTGTGTTTTGTTTAAATTTATTTAGGATTTAGTGTTATAAACGGCACGATCATCTCCTCCATCGAGATGCCACCGTGCTGGAATGTATTTTTGTAGTAGCGCACAAAGTGGTTATAGTTGTTAGGGTAGACCAAAAAGTCACCACTAGTGGCAAAAATATAACGTGACGTGATATTGATCTTAGGCAAGTGAGCCTGCTCTGGGCGATCAATAGCAAATACGTGCTTAGGGTTGTAATCCAAATTACGCCCCATCTTATAGCGAAGATTGGTCGAAGTCTCACGATCACCAATCACCCGAATCGGGTTATCAACTCGCTTAGTACCATGATCCGAAGTGATAACAACATTATGACCCTTGGCCGCCACACGACGAATCATCTCAAAGAGATCCGAATGTTCAAACCAAGAACGTGTCAAACTACGAAAAGCAGCCTCGTCTTCGGCCAATTCACGGATAATCTCGGTCTCGGTACGAGCGTGTGAGAGAATATCCAAAAAGTTATAGACAATCACCGAAAGATCGGCCGAATAGACTCGATCCATATTATCCAAAAGCTGTTTCCCTGCCTCGGGACGCACCAATTTATCAAAAGAGAGTTTGCGCTCCTTGCCATACTGTTTCAACTGACGTTGAAGAAGCTCATGCTCATATTTATTCTTCCCATCCGACTCATTCTCATTGACCCAAAGATCAGGGACAACCTTAGAAATGGCCAAAGGAGTAAGACCAGCAAACAAAGCATTACGAGCATACTGAGTAGCCGTAGGCAAAATCGAACAATAGAAATCCTCTTTCTCGACCTCGAAATAAGGAAGCAACAACGAACGCACAGCCAACCACTGGTCGTAACGGAAATTATCAATCAAAAACAAAGTAGTCTTACGGGAGCGATCCATCACCGGAAACAACTTCTCACGCAAAACCGTATGCGAAAGCACAGGACGTGAAGAATTGCGATCATCAAACCAATCAAGATAGTTACGCTTAACGAACTTAGCAAACTCCGAGTTGGCTTCGTTCTTCTGGTATTGAAGAATCTCGCCCACCGAACGATCAAACGAAGAGCCAAGCTCAATATCCCAATTCACAATCTTTTTGTAGATCCCCTGCCAATCATCAAAAGTCGAGGCCGAACCAACCGAATTGGTAATCTGACCAAACTGCGAACGATAATCCGAGGTGGTCTGTTCGGTAACGAGTTGTTGTTGATGCACATTTTTTTTGATCGAAAGCAGCACCTGATTAGGGTTGACGGGTTTGATCAGATAGTCCGCAATCTTACTGCCCACAGCACGATCCATAATAGACTCCTGCTCCGATTTGGTAACCATCACAACAGGTATCGTAGGATTTATCTCTTTTAGCCGAGCAAGGGTTTCGAGACCCGTAATCCCGGGCATCATCTCATCCAATATAATAAGGTCAAAATGTTCCTCGCCAACCACATCCAAAGCATCGAACCCATTTCCTAGAGTTTCGACCTCATAACCCTTCTGACGCAAAAAGAGAATATGAGGTTTGAGTAGTTCGATCTCGTCATCGACCCACAGAATCTTAACACCTCCCATAATAGCTATTAATTTATATATTTAATTTGTCTGATATACATTTCGCACAAAACTATGCTCCAAGCAAAGTTCACACAATAAAACTAACGTTATTTTCTGAGTTTTATTTCCAACTGATACTCTTTCCCCGTCTCGAAATTCATAAATTCGCCAAATGGGGTAACATTTTGGATCGTAGCGATATACTTACAGATCAGCGTGTCGATGGTCAGCTCTCCGATTGTGAGTACCGAATCGGGCACCAACTGACACACTGCCACAAAGGCGTGTTCTTCATCAGAGCGATTGGCATCGAGCAGCCCTTTTCCTTGTTCGGTCAGCGAGATATTAATCACCGTGCGCCAAGCATTTTTCTCGTGTTGGCTAACCTCCAGCAGCCCCTGATCGACCAAATCGCCATAATGACTGGCGATATACGCCTGTGAATTTAGGTGATCGTCGCCCGTGAGCACACACCGACCAATATGCAACGGAGCATAGTACATAAAGCGGTGTTCGGGCATCTCACGCAATTGACCAAGAACCCCATCTGGAGTGCGATCAGAACCACAAGAGGCAAAGCTCAAAAGTGAAACAACTGTCAAAAGAGTCAATAGTATCGTTCTCATATTATTTTTTAGTGGAGTTATCATTAATAAAATTACTTCTTACGAATGAAATTACTTCTTACGACCCAGACGAGGACAACGAGTAAAAGGCTTCTCACGATCAAAAAGATAACGGAAAGTGACATGGCGTTTGAATTTCACCGCCTTCACATAGCTCTCACACATACGAATCATCACAGGATTGAAATCACCAACCCAGCCAAGCTCCAACCCCTTATAGACCTCTTTGCCCGAAGCACGTCGCTCCTCGGTATAAATCTCTAGCCTACGAATCAAGCCCGACTCTAGCCCCTTGCCCTGATAATCGGCACGAACACCAAACATCAAACCATTGATACGGCTAACCTTGCGAGACACTTTGAGCAACCACAAAAAGCGAAGCTTATTGACCAGCCCTAGCTTACCTTTGAATCGCCCAATGATTTGGTTAATATCGGGAACCATAATAAAGAAACCAACCGCCTGATCGTTATGATAGGCAAAATAGAGAATCTCAGGATCAATAATAGGCATCATCGAGTTGACCATATCACGAGCGTGTTCGATATTGAGCAGTTTGACCCCCTCGAACTTCGACCAAGCACTATTATAGACAGTCATAATATCCTGCGCCATCTTCTCAGGGTTTTTCTTATCGAAGGTGGTAAATTTATATTCTGGATTATCATACAGGCGATCTGCCTTCTGATTGACAGCCTCCATCACGATATCCTTGTTGAAAGGACGAACGAAAGTGTGCTGATTGAAATAGTTGCAAAAGCCATAGCTCTCAAACAACTTCTCATAATATGGCTTATTGTAATTCATACCATAAAGCGGCTGAGTGAAGCCCTCGACCAAAACACCCCACCACATCATCCGATCGCCAAAGTTCACCGAACCATCCATCGCCTCCATGCCACGCTCCAAAAGCCACTCACGTGCCGTATCAAAGAGCAGGTTGGCAATCTGTTGGTCATCTGGACATTCAAAAAAGCCACAAGCACCGGTGGGTTGTGGTTCACGTGCAGCATCTTCTGTGTTATAGAACGCCGCAATACGAGCAATAGGCTCTGTCCCATCAAAAAGCACCCAACGAATAGCCTCACCACCCTTGAAACGCTCATTCTTCGAGGGGTCAAACACCACCTCAATATCCGAATCAAGAGGGTGAACCCAGTTTGGGTCGCCTTTATATATTTTAGCTGGAACGCTACGGAATATTTTTGCATCTCGTGAGGTCTTAACCTCCTTTATCATATAATTTTTCATACCTTTGTCTTAATAGCTGTTATTCACTTATATGCAAAGGTACAAATTAAATATGAAAAATTCATTCAAAAATAGAGATTTTAGCTCCCTTATGCAGAGCAGAGTCAACAGGATACTATTGATAAGTAGCCCTTATGAGCTTTTTACGCTAGAGGAAGATGGTCACCTAGAGGAGCAACTCACACGTGAATACAACGAATTTAGCCTCTCGAACCCTCCGCATATCACACGTGCCGACAATGGGCACCAAGCCCTTGAGGTGGTCAAAACACACGAGTGTTTCGATCTTATCATCTCGCTCTATAACATAGGTGATATGTCCGCTTTTGAATTGGCACACCAATGCAAACTGCTTAGCCCAAAGAGCCCGTTTGTCTTGCTAACCTCTTTCTCGCACGAGATCACACGACAGATCGACACCCACCGCAACTCCTCGATCGACTATATCTTTGCTTGGCAAGGCAACTCCGAGCTGCTACTTGCCATCATCAAGATGATCGAAGATAAAGCCAATGCGCAGCACGATATGCTAGAATATGGAGTGCAGGGGATCCTTCTGGTCGAAGATTCTATCCGTTTCTATTCGGCATACCTCACCGACCTCTATAATATCATTATCACCCAGACCAACGATTTTGCAAAAGAGGCGTTCAATCTGCGTCAACAAAAACAGCGCAAACGCTCTCGTCCTCGTATCCTCTTTGCCGACAACTATACCCAAGCCAAGGAGATCTACGATCAATATGCAACCAACCTATTGGGTGTGATCTCTGACGTAACATTCAAGATAGATCCCAAAGACTCGGAGTCAAAAGCAGGTGCCGGAATAGATCTCTGTCGAGAGATCCAGAAGAACGACCCCAAGCTACCCATCCTTTTGCAATCGTCCGATAGCCTAATGCGTGAGGTGGCACAAGAGATTGGGATCGACTTTATCGACAAAAATTCAAAGACCATTCTGCGAGAGATGCAACTCTTTATCAATAGGCGTATGGCTTTCGGGTCGTTGAGTTTTGTTGACCCCACAACCGAGGTGACTGTCGCCAAAGCACACAATCTGGCCGAACTGCAACAAATATTGGAGACACTGCCCACTCACATCATAACATATTACTCCAAACAAAATATGTTCTCGAAATGGCTCTATGCACGAGGATTATTCCAATTTGCACAGACCATCAAGACCATAAGTCAAGATAGTTTCGACGATCCACAGGGGATTCGTCGCTTTTTGGTGATGCAGATCGAGAATTTCCGTCGTCAAGCCGGACAGGGCGTGGTGGCGGAGTTCGATCCACTGACCTACAACAAATATATCACCTTCTCACGTAGTGGCAATGGTTCGCTAGGGGGCAAAGCACGGGGATTGGCCTTTATAAGCAATCTTCTCGAACAGCACAACATCTATCACAAGTGGGACAATGTGCTGGTCACCATCCCTCGTACGTTTGTTGCCTCGACCGAACATTTCGACCGCTTTATGGAGATCAACTCGCTACAATATATCATGAGCGAACAGCTCGACGATAGCGAGATACTCTCGGAGTTTATGAGTTCGAGGTTGGACGAAAGTCTCATTCGCAACGTTTTTGCATTTATCCAAGAGATCAATCGCCCTGTGGCGGTTCGCAGTAGTTCGCTTCTCGAAGATTCGCACTACCAACCATTTGCTGGAATATACAGCACCTATATGGTACCCTATGACAGCAACAAGCAGAAGATGTGTCGATTGGTTACCAAAGCAATCAAGGCGGTTTATGCCTCGGTCTACTATGCCTCGTCACGGCAATATATCGAAGCTACGGGCAATCTACTTTCGGAAGAGAAGATGGCAATCGTGATTCAAGAGCTATGTGGATCGAGCGTAGGGGATCTCTACTACCCCACACTTTCGGGCAATGCACGATCAGTGAACTTCTACCCATTGGACGATGAACTTCCACAAGAGGGAGTGTGTCATATAGCCATGGGGCTAGGGCGTGCCGTGATGGATGGAGGGCAAACCCTACGGTTCTCACCTAGCTACCCCCGAAACGCCCTGCAACTCTCATCGCCCGACCTAGCCCGTCGAGACTCTCAAAGATATATCTATGCCCTAGAGCAAGATGCCTCGAAGATGAAAACCAGCACCGACGAAAGCATAAACCTAAGAAAAGTAGAGGTCAATGACCTGAAAGATTCGCCCCATATGCGCTATGTAAGCTCGACATGGGAGATGCAAAACAACCGCATGAGCGACTCCCCATTTGCCAAAGGGCGCAAGGTACTCACCTTTGCCCCAATTCTCAAATACGATCTAATCCCCCTTGCCGAAATTATCAGATACCTATTGGATATGGGACGTAACTCTTTTCACAACGAGGTAGAGATTGAGTTTGCCCTGAATATGGATGTCGAAAAGGGAGATCGCTGCAATTTCAACCTGCTACAAATCCGCCCAATAGTCTCGCAACAAGTCCAGCAGTCGATCTCGTGGCAAACCCTTGATAAATGCTCCAGCCCAATCCTTAGAGCCACAAAAGCACTAGGGCGGGGCGAGATCAAAGATATTCAAGATATAATCTTTATCAATCCCCACGGATTCGACGCATCGCAAACACCTCAACTAGCCCAACAAATAGCACAGCTGAACCAACAATTTGAAACGCAGAAAAAGGGTTACATCCTAATCGGCCCAGGAAGGTGGGGCTCGTCAGACCCATGGCTAGGAATCCCCGTAAGATGGAGCGATATTTCGGCAGCCAAGGTAATAGTCGAATGCGGCAGCAGCTCATTTCAAGTCGACCCTTCGCAGGGGACACACTTTTTCCAGAACATAACCTCATTTGGAGTGGGTTACATAACCATAAACCCCGACATCAAAGATGGAGAGCTAGATTTCGAGAGATTAACCCACCCCGAGTCAAAGATCCCGAACACCGAGATATACCACACCCAATTCGAGAGTCCACTAACAGTGGTCATAGATGCAGTACAATCAAAAGCAATAATAAAAGAATGATACCGTTGCAAAGCGGCGATCTCTGAGAGCCGAATCAAAGCGAAGCCCCCTCGCAAAAAAGATAATCCAAAGAAGAAAGCCCCCCCTGAAAAGGAATCTTCTCAGCCCAAACCTGAACATAACAACAAGGCTCAACCCGTGGACGAGCCGTCAAACCACAATACTCAGAGGTCATCGAAGGAGAGTCAGAAATCCCAAAAATCCCAATCCAACGTTCCAAAATTTTATTATTAAGATCCAAAAGAAAACTCTCTCGCCCAGAGAGCAACTCCTCGACCACAGGGAAATAGTGATCGAAATAGGGAGCATTGGCATACAAAGTACGAATAGTACGCAAATGAGTGCGCTGCCAAGGCATAGCATAGTCAATACGTACATCCGAAATCAAAACCTTAGCTCCACCCGTGCGAGCAACAGGTACGGTCAATCGCTCAACACCCTTGTCCGAGAGCAAAAGGCAACGATTGCGCTCACTCTGTTTGATATAGTTCTCATGAGCCTCAATCAAGACATCGCCCCCACCAAGAATCTGCATATATTCGATCGAAGGGAAAAAAGCTGTTGGAAGTATAGTTGTCATTTGTTACCTTTGTCTAAAATCTAAGATTATATAAAAAATTTAAACCGCAAAAATAATGAAATTTTTACTATTTCTACTCTCTATGAGTTTTACGAGTCTCTGCTGCTGGGGACAAACATCAATTATGAGCTATAACATCCGTTATAACAACCCCGCCGATGGCGAAAATCAATGGGATCTACGCAAAGACCGCCTAGTGCAGAAAGTCACATTGGACGATTGTGATATTATCGGCTTCCAAGAGGTACTAGCCTCACAGATGAACTACTTGGACTCGACAATGACTGATTATAAGTGGGTTGGTGTGGGTCGTGACGACGGAAAACAAGGGGGAGAATATGCACCGATATTCTATAAGAAAGATAAATTCTCGATCGACCATTGGGGAACACAGTGGCTCTCGGAGACCCCCGACACTCCGTCGCTAGGGTGGGATGCTGCGTGTATCAGGATCGCTAGTTGGGCAGTGCTCAAAAGCCAGGAGGATGGCTCGTGTATGCTATTTATCAATACACACTTCGACCATGTGGGGCAACAGGCTCGTATCAATGGATCGAGGGTGATTGTGGCTTTGGCTGACTCTTTGAAAGGTGTATATGGTAAATTGCCATTGGTTTTGACTGGGGATTTCAATTCGGTAGTGCAGGATGATGCACTGACCCCGATTGTGGGATCTTTTAGATATGGGATGGATGCTTGTGCCAATCCGGTTGCTCCGTCAT
>JAWXTL010000024.1:0-12852 GCA_044433565.1 Rikenellaceae bacterium
GCCCGAGAACGACACGTCACCATCTTCTCGCTCTATCTCCAATCGGGTCTCTCGCTGGATCTTGTCGGTCAGGGCATCCGTGAAGGTTGGACTTAGGATGGGTGCTACCATCGAGGCTATATTGTTGAAATAGCTCACCGAGGCTGTTTTGACATCGGCCGAGATTGAGGCTCCCGAGAAGGTGTAGCTCACCTTGCAGCTCCCGCTTAGGATGGTTATCAGTGTTAGTAGTACTATTTTTTTTAACATTACTCTTTTTTGTTTTACCTGTCAAAGGTTAATCTTTCTCCTGCTATCTTGCCTGTTAGTTCGCCATTGGCATAGACCACCTCTCCGTTTACTAGCGTATGGCTTACGGTGTGTGATAGGGTCTCTCCTGTGATTGGCGACCAACCGCATTTGTAGTATAAGCTTTGCGAAGTTATGGTCTGCTCGTGGGGTTGAACTATTGCTATATCGGCATAGTACCCCTTGCGCAAGAAACCTCGCCTGTCGACCTTGAAGCGGACGGCTGGGTTGTGACACATAAATTTCACTACCTCCTCGACCGTATATGGCATGGTTAGCATCATCGCCAGAGAGTGTTGTACCAGTGGCAGACCCGATGGCGATTGGGTATAAGGATTCGCCTTTTGCTCTAGCGTATGTGGCGCATGGTCGGTCGCCAGAACATCTATACGACCCGAGCGCAACGCCTCACGTAGGGCTTCTCGATCGTCAATGGTTTTGATCGCTGGATTACATTTGATAAATGCCCCTTTTGTGGCATAATCGGCATCCGAAAACCAAAGGTGATGAGCACATACCTCGGCCGTAATTTTTTTATCTTCGAGAGCACCATCGCCAAAAAGCGAAAGCTCACGAGCAGTCGAAAGATGCAAAACATGAAGATCGGCACTACTCTTCGATGCCAACTCTACCGCCAATGCCGAACTACGATAACAAGCCTCCGCCGAGCGAATCACAGGATGAAGCTCAAAAGGAATATTATCGCCATATTTATCGAAAGCCCAGCGAAGGTTGGCACTTACCATCTCCTCGTCCTCGCAGTGTGTTGTGATCAGAACAGGTGACTCTTTAAAGATAGCCTCTAGTGCCGAACGTCGATCGACCAACATATTACCCGTAGAGCTACCCATAAAGAGCTTCACCCCACAGACACGCTTAGGGTCAATAGCACGTACCACCTCGATATTACTATTGGTAGCCCCAAGATAGAAAGAATAATTGGCAGGAGAGACCTCTGCCGCACGTTCATATTTTGCCTCCAAAAGCTCCATTGTGGTCGATGCAGGTTTGGTATTGGGCATCTCCATAAACGAAGTAACCCCACCAGCAACCGCCGCACGTGATTCACTCTGGATGTCGCCTTTTTCGGTCATCCCCGGCTCACGAAAATGAACCTGATCGTCGATCACCCCCGGAATAATATACCCACCCCCAGCATCAATCTTAGTAAGCGAAGGATCATCTAGGAGCTGTTGCGGAAGATCTCCCAAGCAAATGTTTTCGATCATCTTACCCTCGATCAAAATATATCCTCGCTCACTGCGACCTTCATTGACCAACGTCCCGTTATATATAGCTATCATTTCGTTTCTACTGCTTTGTTATCGACTGGTTTAAATTTGCGGAATCTCATCTTCATAACACCCCAGAATGCTTCGCCAAAGATACCCCCACTCATTTTCGATGTCCCTTGGGTACGATCGGTGAAGATAATTGGCACCTCCTTGATGGTAAAACCTAGCTTATGAGCCGTATATTTCATCTCGATCTGGAAGCCATAGCCCTTCATGCGAATATCATCAAGATTAATGGTACGCAGAACCTCTGAGCGATAGGCAACAAACCCTGCTGTACAGTCACGGATTTTGACCCTAAGCATACAGCGAACATATTTAGAGGCGTAGTAAGACATAATAACACGTCCCATAGGCCAATTGACCACATTAACTCCCGTCACATATCGTGAGCCAACCACCACATCAGCCCCCGCCTCGATTGCATCACTCAGGCGAATCAGATCGTCGGGATTATGCGAAAAGTCGCAGTCCATCTCCGAGATAAAATCGTATCCCTGCTCTAGTGCCCAACGGAAACCAACGATATAGGCTGTCCCCAACCCCTGCTTTCCGGTGCGTTCGATAATATGCAAACGCTCCTGATATTTCTCCCGTATCAAGCGATGAACCACCGTAGCAGTCCCATCAGGTGACCCATCGTCAATAATCAGAAGATCGAAGTTCATAGGCAACGAAAACACCTTTTCGATCATAGCCTCAATATTTTCGATCTCGTTATAGGTGGGAATTATTACTACTCTTTTCATGGATTTAGTATCACTCATATTTTATATTTCAAACCATAAAGGTATGAATTTTTGGTTAGCAAATCAAATTTTTAAGATCGAACCTCTCTTTTTCTCTACCATTAGCCTATACTGTTCGATGGTTAATCGCAGGGTTTATATTTATCGTACACTTGGTGAACTGTTTAATCAAAGCCAAATTCAAACTCATCAATATAAAGCGTCGACCCTACACCACCACAAAAATCACCACCGTTGATACTTGGCGTTGCCACCATTACGATATGTGTTGGATAGGTATCCATTGTGTTATAGACAATCGGAAATTCAAATTCGGTGTAGTTGCTAACCGTCTGATTCTGGCGCAACTCTCCGTGGGCAACCGTGATAATCGCATCGTCCACAGGGCGATCGGTGGCATCTCCCCAATTCTCTAGCGTAACATAGATATGCGCCCAGTCGTTTTTGCCCATCGAATCGGTAAAAGGATAATCGGGATCGGCAGCAAGGTTGACCGCTTCGGGGAAATATTTATACCACCCCTTCAATGATGTTGGGCGACCCGTATAAGGACGACCCATAACCACTAAGGCTTTCATTTTCTCGAACTCGGTCGGCAATCCCGAATTATAGATCCCCGTAAAGATATTTCCTGCTGCAATTTTTGCCAAAATCACCCCATCTATGGTCTCCATCTTGACAGCCGCCCCACTCACAGCCTCATCGCCCTCGACAGGCGAAGTATTACTATCTTTACCAGCGGTTACCACCCCTTCGTTACCTGTTGCCCAATACGAATTAGAGCCACTAGCATTCGGGTACCATTTCTTACCACTAAGCACCCAATCATCGAAGTTCATATTCTCGACCACAGGGGTATCCTCGGTGGTAAAGGTACTGGTTAGCCCCACATCCGACCCCAGAACAGCACGAAATTCATAGCTAGTATTGGCTTTGAGTCCTGTGGCTTTTGCCGAGATTGCCGACCCCGAAACATCAGCCTCAACCGACGACCACAGATCACTCCCCGAGGCTCTATATTCAAAACTTGCAACATCACCACTCGATGGAGTGATACTGCCATAGAGGTAAGCAAACTGCCCCCAAGCATTTGACGCACCCGTAATTACGGTCTCTTGCGTCTGATCGACCACAACACACCACTCTTCCGTCTTACCATGACAACTCACCGTAAAATAGACAGGCAAAGAAAAATCAGTAATCGAGAAAGGATCGGGGGTAGTCACAGCATTCGAGGGTCCAAGTTGAAACTCCTCAACCGTAATATCATCCAACGCCTGACTCGAAGCCACACTAACCACCGCATTGCAATTCACCACATCAATCACCGCACTACCAATCTGCCCCGAAAGCTCAATATGGCGATCAATCACCTGAGTGGTCTTGATTGTCCATGTATATTGCTGATAGGTGGTGACAATAAAGGTAACATCCGAACTCAGATCGAGCCTCTCGCCAATATACAAAGTCGAAGTGGCATCATCCACAAGTGTAATATTGGTCAGCAGCACACTTTCGATATTGGTAGTATCTGAAAGCTCAACAGTGATTAGGTTATTGGCAGGGTCAATCTTCGAGGCGGAGAGTGCCCCCGAGACCTCAAAAGCCGTAACATCCCCCTTGATATATGGTAGTGATATATCATTGTTGATACAGCCAGTCGTGATCCCGACAAAAAGCAGTAATATGACTATTCTCAGTTTGATTTTCATTGTTTGTGGTGCGGAAAAAAGAATTTGTTTAGAAATAAAGAGTAATACCTAGTGCTATCGAGAGCAGGTTGATTTTAAAATTTGCCGAAAGCGACTCGAAAGATCCTTCATAGACCTGATTGGTTACCTGTTCGGTGCGTGAATAGCTTAGCCCAAGGATACCGATCGAGGCCTCGACCGACATAAAATTGGTAGCAAAGACCGAGATACCAGGCGAAAGAGTCATCCCCATTTGTGTAATTTTCTCGTACGTACCAACCATCTCATCGCCCGTTCCACTAAATATCTTGCCCTGACCTGCTCCGAAATTAAATCTCACATCGTTGAAAAGCCCAAAACGTTTGCTATCCCCAAGGCTTATATATGTTCTAAGGAATGCCGTGCCAGTATAGATATGTTGGATACTATAATAGTCCGATACCCCAAAAACCATATCTTCACTCAACGAGAGGTCGATATTGTCGATCTGCACCATCGTACGATCATAACTAAAGCTAACCCCCGCAGCAACATTATTCGAGAGTGTATAACCCACCATAAGTTTAGTGGATAGAGTAAATGCCTTAGCCTCGATATTGTTAATCATCAGAAAGTCATAGTCATCGCCCGTCACCTCAAGATAAGATGCCGATCCTCCAGCAAACCACTGACCTTTGGGCATAAAAACAGACTTTTTAATTCCACGATCCATAGGTTGTGCAATAGCTGCAAGAGTGGTAAATATCACTAATAGAGAGAAGAGTAATCTTTTCATTGTTGTGGTTTGATTGTTAAACAAGGTTCAAAGGTACTCATTTTTTTGATTTATTGAATATTATCTCTACTCAAAAAAAGAGCCAGAGAGACCAGTTTCTTCATTTTCATTGTTTGAGAGGTGTGAATTTATTTAATTACTCCCGAAAATTTGAAAAGAACAAATAAATATCTATCTTTGCGCACAGTTAGGACAAAATGCTCTGGTGGTGGAATGGTAGACACGAAGGACTTAAAATCCTTTGATCAGCAATGGTCGTGCGGGTTCAAGTCCCGCTCGGAGTACAAAAGGCAATTGATTATCAATCAGTTGCCTTTTTTGTTGGCACCGATTGTGGCACTAAGTAGTGTAAAATCATTTTTTGATTGATTTATTTTGGGTTATCTCACCAAGAATTTGTACATTTGTCTTTAGATGAAAGAGTACACAAAAATATTATCTATTGCAGGTTCGGATAGTGGCGGTGGCGCAGGAATCCAAGCCGATATTAAGACTATTTCGGCTCTTGGGGGCTATGCCTCAACTGCCATTACTGCCATCACGGCACAAAACACCGTTGGGGTCAATGATGTTCTGACTCTCGATGGGCAGATGGTCGAGGCTCAAATACGCTCGGTTATGGATGATATTGGTGCAGATGCCGTAAAGATTGGTATGCTATCGAGCGAGGCGATTGTCTGCTGTGTGGCTAATGCTTTGCGTGGATATATTGAGCGTGGGGTGATTAGGTTTGTGGTTTTGGATCCTGTATTGGTGGCTACCTCGGGCGATCAGCTTTCGGGCGATGATGTTATTGGGGCAATGGTCAAACACCTATTTCCGCTCTGTACGCTTTTGACTCCCAATATTCCTGAGGCTGAGAGGCTCACTGGGATGTCGCTAAAGGAAGATGGAGCCGAGAGGATTGCTCAACGCCTGATTGAGATGGGCGCACCGGCTGTATTGATTAAAGGGGGGCATAATCCCCACGAGGGTGTGGTGAGAGACCGGTTGTACACCGCTGATGGATACTATGAATTTCAAGCTCCTTTCTATGATACGCCCAACAAGCACGGTACGGGATGTTCGCTTTCGTCGGCAATTGCAACACTTTTGGCTCAGGGTTTGCCTCTAAGGGAAGCAACACAAGGGGCAATAGAATATGTGGGCGAGGCAATCAAAGCGGCAAGTGAATATACCATAGGCAAGGGGCATGGGCCCATAAAACATTTTTACAGAGTGTGGTAGAGAGAATGAAAAAGATAACAAAATACCTGACAAACTTCAATATTATCTCGGCTCTGATTATCACCTTCACCGTGTGGTTACTCTTTTTCGACCAAGATGGCTATTTGGGTCAGCAAGAGATAAAGCTCAAAATCGAGAAGCTTCAGCAGCAGCGAGATTATTATCTCGACAAAATTGCCGCAGACTCGAACATCATAGAGAATATCGAGGATAGTGCTTTTTTGGTGCGTTATGCTCGTGAGAATTTTTTATTTGTCGAAGAGGGTGAATCTCTCTATTTGATCGAGGGAGATGGTCTGAGCGAGAAATAAATTGAGGATATACAACAGACAACAACATTTAGAATTAATAAAACAACAGTAAGATGATACTAGATTCATTAAACAATGCTCTACAAAACGTAGAGTTTTACAATCGCATCAATCCACTCTTTGGCAAGGCTTTGGAATTTCTATCAAGGGCACATACTCTCGAAGATGGTCGTTATGAGATCGAGGGTGATGACCTATATGCTATGGTCGTAACGGCTCGTGCTCGTGCCGCAGGAGATGCAGATTTGGAGGCTCACAAAGATTATATTGATATTCAGATGTCTTTGGTTAGCGAGGAGAGTTTTGCTTGGAGTCCTTTGACTCAATGCACTCAGATCAAGAGTTCCTATGATGCCAACAGTGATATTATGTTCTTTAGCGATGCGGCTCAGAGTTATATCAAGATCAAAAAAGGGGAGCTTCTTTTCTTTTTCCCTTCGGATGGACACGCTCCTTTGATTGGTTCTGGCGATCTTCACAAGGTGATTGTTAAGGTTCGTGTGAAATAGCAGCAGACCACTTTGGTAAGGCAGCTATATTTTATTTTCACTCTCTGCAAGGAATCGTTTTTTTTCGGATTCTCTAATGGGCAGACACTCCCCCCACGGGAGCCCTGCACTACTAAAAAGTAGCACATGACCCAGCAAGAGTCCCAGAAAAGACCCAGATGTCCCAGAACAATCAATCTCTTCTGGGGCAAAATGGTTCAATTGCGACAGCGGAGATTTTCCCTTACGGCAAAATCTCTACGGGGCGGACGGCTCCCCCCGTCGGGAGCCCCGTGCTACTAAAGCAGCACGAGCCACACCGACAGCCGTACGAGAACATACAATATCTTTACACCCATTTTTACGACTCCCAATGGAAAGGCTCGATATTGGCCGAAGGATCACGCCACGATGGTTTACGTCGAGCATAAATTATCAGCGGCGTAGTCAACACAATCAAAGCCCCGACAATCAAAACCCCAAACCAAAGCGATCCCGAAATCTCTCCCTCGAAAATCGAAGGCATAATAAAGCTCAAAATAAAAGCCAACAACGACCCCAAAAAGCCTAAACCTGCAACAACCCACATCAACATATTTCCCCGTTTGCCAATGGCAAAAGGACGTTCACTCTTTGGCAACTTATACCTAAGAACAATTGCCGAGGCGAACATCAACATATACATTATCAGATAGAGCAAAACAGTGAGTTGCGAAAGAATCTGATAGAAGGTCTGCACCGAAGGCATCACCACAAAAAGAATCCCCAAAAGAGTGACAATAGCCCCTTGCAGAAACAGGATATTTTTTTGCACCCCCGATTTATTTGTCTTTTGCATCATAGGCGGCAAGTACCCCGCCTTGCCCACAACAAAAATACCCCGTGAAGGTCCAGCAACCCAAGTAAGAACCCCAGCCAACACCCCAAAAGCCAAAGCAATAGCAATCACAGGAGAAGCCCAACTCAAATGCAAATAATTCAAATAGTTATCAAAGCCAACAAGCAGCGATTGGGTAAGATTGATCTTGTCGGCAGGGATCACAAAGCCCAAAGCAAAAGTGCCCAAAACAAAGATTACAACAGTAATAATAGCACCCGTAAAAATCGCCTTGGGATAGTTCTTACCAGGATTTTTCACCTCCATCACATGAACACCCATCATCTCCATTCCGGCATAAAACAAAAAGATCGACGAAGCAAGAACCAAGTTATTGAAGTTCGAGAGGTCGGGGATAAAGCTACTGCTCATATCCATATAGTTGTGCCCGCCCGAGATAATATAGACAATGGCAAAGAGTATCAATAATCCAGCTGGAATAATCGTGCCGACCATAGCCCCGATTTTCGATACCCTGCCGACCCAGCCCATACCCTTGAGAGAGATAAAAGTTGCTACCCAATAGATGGCCAAAACCACACACAGCGTAAACATCTTATTGGAGGCAAGTGCCGAATCGCTTTGCATATCACTACCAATAAACGCCAGAGAGACTGCCCCAAAAGTCAGCACCGTTGGGTACCAAATTGTGCTTTGAATCCACTGGATAAAGATTGCCACAAAGCCTGTGCGTTTGCCAAATGCCTCGCCTACCCAACGAAAAACACCGCCCTGTTTTTTCGAGAACATTGCCGCCAATTCGGCAGCTACGAGTGATGTCGGGATTAGGAATATCAGTGCCGCAAAGAGGTAGTAGAAAGCGGACGAGAGTCCATAGGTAGCCTGTGAGGGGAGACCTCTTAGGGAGACCACTGCCGCAACATTCATAATGGCTAGTGTCATCACACTGAGCATTACTTTTTTCTTGGGTGAGGATTGTTTTTCC
This sequence comes from Rikenellaceae bacterium, assembly GCA_044433565.1. Lineage (GTDB taxonomy): Bacteria > Bacteroidota > Bacteroidia > Bacteroidales > Rikenellaceae > Mucinivorans. Next base: position 8,648 of record JAWXTL010000024.1, read on the forward strand.
ATAATAATTTTTGTTTTTATGTTATTCTAGTTTTTATGGGGGGGAGTGTTTCAAAAAATATGCCAAAGGAATTTTGTCATTTCCGAAAATATGGGGAGTTCTCGGACGGCTGTCGAGGCGGCTCGTGCTGCGAAGTAGTACGCAATTGATATTAGCAGCACTTTGGGGTCGTTCTAATGAAGAATAAACCCCTTGGAGGGGGTTTATTCTGGACAAAAGTTTTTGGTCGGTTGGGCGTTTTTTTTTCAAAAAGCCTCCACAGTTCCTAGCGGTTGGAGCTATGCTTTCTTGCAGTTAGAGGCTTTTGTATCAGAGGATTTTGGTTCTCGCCCCCCACGGGAGCCCTGCACTACTAAAAGTAGCACATGACCCAGCAAAAGTCCCAGAAAAGACCCGAGAGTCCCAGAACAACCCATATCTTCGAGGTAGAATCATCCGAATTGCGACAGCGGATTTTTCGTCAGAAAAATCTACGGGGCGGACGGCTCCCCCCGTCGGGAGCCCCGTAAACCTGAAGGCTTACGGTTCACACCGACAGCCGTCCGAGAACTATCCATATCTTCGAGAATAGAATCTTTTCAATCTTCCGACCACCCTTGCCGTCCGCCCCGTAGAGATTTTACCTTGCGGCAAAATCTCCGCTATCGCAATTGAAAAGATCCTACCCCAAAAAGACAAAATAAAAAAACGAATTGCACCCTTAGATTAAAATTTATACCTTTGTAAATAGGGATCTCTGTTTTGACGGGATCGTACACTAGAATTTAACACCTTATGAAAATAGTTATTGTAGGTCCTGCCCACCCTTACCGTGGTGGTATAGCAATGTTTAATGAGGTTTTGGCGCAAAACCTAATCAAAGATTCACACTCTCTGGAGATTGTGAATTTCTCGTTGCAGTACCCTTCATTTCTGTTTCCTGGGTCAAGCCAGTACACCCAAAGTGAAACACCAAAGGGGATCGCTATCTCACGAATGGTAAACTCGGTGAACCCTCTCTCTTGGATCAAAAGCTGCCGATATATCGCTAGACAAAAGCCAGATCTGGTGATCTTTAGATATTGGATGCCCTTTATGGCTCCCTCTTTGGGGTGGATTGCTCGTGGGCTAAAACGCAAAGGGATAAAAACCGTAGCCATTACCGATAATATCGTCCCTCACGAGAAACATTTTTATGATCGTACCCTCACTCGCTATTTCCTTTCGGGGCTTGATCGGGTGGTCTATATGTCTATGGAGGTTGGCGAGGATCTTGCTCGATTCAAATTCAAGGGCGAGGGACGTTTTGCTCCCCACCCCATCTATGATGTCTATGGCGAGACGGTCGATCGAGAGGTGGCTTGTGAGCGAATTGGGATTGACCCCAACGATCAGTATGTTATGTTTTTTGGGTTTATCCGTGATTACAAAGGGTTGGATCTACTGCTAGAGGCTTGGGCTATTGCCGACAAACAAGGTCGAAAGCTACTGATTGCCGGAGAATTTTATGGTGGACGAGAAAAATATATCCAAATGATTAAAACTCTGGGGATCGAGCAGAACATAATCCTGCACGATCACTATATTGCCGAGGAGCAGGTAAAAGATTATTTCTCGGTGGCCGATATGGTGGTTCAGCCCTACCGCACCGCTACACAAAGTGGTATCACCCAGATTGCCTACCATTTTGGAGTGCCAATGATTGTGACCAATGTGGGTGGACTCTCGGAGATTGTACCCGACTCTCGGGTGGGATATGTCATAGAGAGAGAGCCCGAGCAAATCGCCCACGCCATCGAACGCTTTTATAGCGAAAACCGTGCTTGTGAATTTAAAAAGAATATCCAGAAGGATCGTGATCGGTTCTCTTGGAGTAGATTTATAAAAGAGATTCTATGATGATAAAACGATTGATAATAACGCTTATTGCACTTCTGCCACTGGTCTGCGTGGCACAGGGTGATGCTCTTGCCCAGATCGAATTCAAAGAGCTCATCTATGATTTTGGGGAGCTAAAAGAGGTTGATGGCGAGGTTAGCCACTCTTTTGAATATACCAATACGGGGTCTATTCCTTTTGTTTTGTATAATACCACCACTAGCTGCGGTTGTACTACATCGGACTATGATTCGTCTCCTATGCGTGGGGGTGAGAGTCGGACTTTGAAGGTAGTGTTCGACCCGACCAATCAGCCCGGAAGAGTCGAAAAGACGATCTATGTTCGTGGGAATATTGCCAATGGCGTGGTGGCATTAAAGATCCGTGCGCAGGTTGAGCCTCGACCTCGTGGGGTGCAAGACGATTACCCTGTGGAGTTGAGTGATGGTGTAAGGGTCGAAGATATAGTATTGGAGGTTGGTCAAAGAGCCAATAGCCTTAGGAGTCAGGCTACACTTGGAGTGGTCAACAACTCAAAGAAGAGTGCCAAGGTAACCATTGGTGGTGGCTTTACTTTTCCGGAATGGGTCTCGATCGAGGTTCTAAAACCTGAGTTAGAGGCTGGAGAATCGACAGAAATACTAGTGAGCATTGACCCCTCACAATCGCAAGAGATGCTTTGGGGCGCAAAAGGTTTCGTTATCCCTATTTTGGTAAACTCTCGTGCTCAGTATAACAACCCTACTGGACGTGTCACTTTTGTCGAAGATTTCACGGGTGCCACAACAGGGTCGGATGCTCCACGAGCACGTGCCAACAATGCCTTCTACCACTTCTCGACAGTCGAATTGGGGGCTTCGCTGAAACATTGCTTCGAGATCGAAAATACGGGCAAGGGTACGCTCTATATTCGCTATGCAGATCATAGCCCACGTGTAAAGAGCACAATTGAGCAAGAAGAGATCGCTGGGGGAGAGACTGCAAAACTTTGCATAGAGCTTGATTCGTCGAGCAAAGGAGGCAAGAGCGAGATAATTAGAGTTATCACCTCCGACCCCATCCGCCCCGTAATCGAGCTACGTGTAATGGCCATGGTCGAAGAAAAATAAGAACAACAAAACAACTATATAAGAAAAGAAGAATATGAAAAAATTTGAGATTCTCGGCAAAAGAGAGTTAGCTCCACAGATCATCCTGATGGAGGTCTACGCTCCTCGTGTTGCTCAATCGGCACAAGCAGGTCAGTTCCTGATTGTGGTGGTCGACGACCATGCCGAACGTATCCCTTTGACCGTGTGCGATTTCGATCGTCAACGAGGAACCGTAACTATTGTCACTCAGGCTATTGGAGCCTCGACCATGCGTATTGTTGCCCTAGAGGTGGGCGACTGTTTCCGTGATTTTGTGGGACCTTTGGGTCACCCTTCGGAGTTTGTCGATATGCCAATCGAGGAGCTAAGAGCCAAAGATATTGTCTTTATTGCTGGAGGTTTGGGGGCAGCTCCAGTCTATCCACAGGTTAAATGGCTCACGGAGCAAGGCCTACAACCTACGGTTATCTTGGGGGCTAAAAACTCGGGATATGTGATTCTCGAAGAGGAGTTCCGTGCCTTGACCCCAAATGTTCATGTGGCAACCGACGATGGTTCGCAGGGATATAAGGGTTTGGTCACCGACCTATTGCGTGAGATGGTCACCGAGCGTGGACGCTTTGATGTGGCTGTGGCAATTGGACCCATGATTATGATGAAATTTGTGGCACTGCTGACCAAAGAGCTAGAGATCCCAACCATCGTAAGTCTAAATACATTGATGGTTGACGGCACAGGGATGTGTGGTGCGTGTCGTGTTACTGTTGGCGGCAAAACACGTTTTGCGTGTGTCGAAGGCCCCGAATTTGACGGTCACCAAGTGGACTTCGATGAGGCATTGCGCCGTGGCGGAATGTACCGCACCATCGAGCAACGTTTGCGTGAGGAGCAAGATCACAAATGTAATATGAACCGAATAATAGACGAAAAAGATGGCGAATAAAATTCCTAGAGTAGCGGTTCGTGAGCAAGATCCGCAAAGACGAGCAAAAAACTTCGAGGAGGTTTGCTTTGGATATAATCTCGAAGAGGCACAACTCGAAGCCTCACGTTGTCTACACTGTCGTAATGCTCGATGCGTTAAGGCTTGTCCGGTGGGGGTAAAGATCCCAGAGTTTGTTTCGCTACTTGGCGAGGGTCGAATCTCTGAGGCTGCCGAAGTGCTATCGCAAGATAATCTTTTGCCTTCGGTTTGTGGGCGTGTTTGTCCTCAAGAGTCACAGTGTGAGGGTTCTTGCGTTTTGGGCATCAAGGGCG
>JAWXTL010000025.1:0-12446 GCA_044433565.1 Rikenellaceae bacterium
CCAAGAGAGCCAAAGAAGGGGAGCCGCAATTGTGCATATCTCCACAGACTACGTCTTCAAAGGAGACCAACCAGAGCCCCGAGATGAAAACGATCCGGTAGATCCACAATCCATCTACGGCAAAACCAAGCTAGAGGGAGAAGAGAATGCAAAACTAAATCCCAAACACATAATCCTAAGAACAAGTTGGCTATACTCGATCTACGGAAACAATTTTGTGAAAACAATAAGGCGCATAGCCTCCCAGCAAGAGCAAATAAACGTAGTGAGCGATCAATGGGGTTCACCAACATCAGCCCACGATCTAGCAAAAGCAATAATAGTGGCACTCGAAAAGCCAAAATACGGAATATACCACTTCTCAAACGAAGGAGCAACCTCATGGGCAATATTTGCACAAGAGATAATAGAACTAAGCGGACTCGATTGTAAAGTAAACTATATAACAACCCAAGAATATCCCACCCCAGCAGTGCGTCCCGAATATTCACTAATGAGTAAAGCGAAATTCACAAAAGATTTCAAAGTGCAAATAGCCGAATGGGAAGCATCACTAGAGGAGGTAATCCAAAAACTAAATAAACAATCTTAAAAAATACAATAATAAAAATGGAAGAGAATAAAGAGCAAGAAATAGATCTAATGGAGATCATACAAACAGCATGGAAAGAGCGTAAAAAACTTATCAAATGGGGCTTTTGGGGAGGTGTAGTAGGTTTGGTTATAGCTTTTTCTATTCCCAAAGAGTACAATTCATCGGCTACAATGGCTCCAGAGGGAGTAAGTAGTAAATCGGATGTTTCAGGTCTAGCAGCTATGGTTGGTTTGAGCAGTGGTGTAACCTCTGATGGTATTGGTGTAATGTTATACCCCGAAATCGTAGCAAGTACTCCATTTTTATTGGAATTTAAAGATATGGAGGTGAAACTAGAAGACGAGGAACCAATGTTGATGAAGGATTATATCTTGGAAGGACAAAAAGGTACATGGTGGGGTTTCTTATTTTCGTTGCCAAGAGCTGCAATAGGTGGTATAATGTCAATCTTTAAAGATGAAGAAGAGGAAGGCTCATTCGAGACATCGGCTTTATTACAAGAGGACTATTGTTTAGCTTTGAGCGAACGTATTACCTCATCGTTAGATGAGAAGCAGGGTACTTTTACCATAAGCTCTACGTTTCAAGACCCTGTATTGGCTAAGGTTGTTGCTGACTCTGCCTTGATAAAGCTACAACGATATATGGATAATTATCAAACGGCACGAACTCGTAGTAACTTGGAGTCGAATATGAAAATGTTTGAGGAGGCTCGTGAGAAATATTACCAAGCTGATGAAGCTTATTCTGAGGCTTATGACCGCAATCAGAATTTATCACTAAAGAGTGCATCTATCAAGTTGGATCGTCTTCGTGATGAGCGTAATATGGCTTATCAGATCTATACTCAGTTGGCAGCTCAGGTCGAGACTGATCGAGTGAAACTGCAAGAGATTAAACCTATTGCTACTGTAATCGAACCTGTAAAACTTGCTGCTAGGGCTTCATCACCTCGAAAACTTCTAATTCTGATTGCTTATGCTTTCTTGGGTGGTTTGATCCCATTTGGTAAGATAGTTTTAGGTATTATAAACAAAAAATAAAACCCGTATAGATTAGGTGAAAGTAGCTCTAATTACTGGCATCACAGGTCAAGATGGTGCTTATCTTGCTCAGTTTCTATTGGGCAAGGGATATAAAGTTCATGGTATTAAGCGACGTGCTTCGTCGTTTAATACTGATCGTATTGACCATATCTATGAAGATCCGCATATTGAGAATCGTAATTTTATTCTCCACTATGGAGATATGACTGACTCTTTGAATCTTACTCGGATTATTGGGGAGGTTCGTCCTGATGAGATTTATAATCTTGCGGCACAGTCTCATGTTAAGGTATCGTTTGAAACTCCGGAATATACGGCTAATGTCGATGCTTTGGGTGCTCTTCGTGTTTTGGAGGCTGTCAACTTTTTGGGGATGACTCATTCTTGCCGTGTTTATCAGGCTTCGACTTCGGAGCTTTATGGTTTGGTTCAGGAGGTTCCTCAATCTGAGCGGACTCCTTTTTATCCTCGTTCTCCTTATGCGGTGGCTAAATTATATGGCTATTGGATTACGGTAAACTACCGTGAGGCTTATGGTATTCATGCTTCTAATGGTATTCTTTTCAATCATGAGAGTCCTATGCGGGGCGAGACCTTTGTGACTCGTAAGATTACTCGTGCGGTCTCTCGTATTGCTTTGTCTCGTCAGGGGGAGCTCTATTTGGGCAATCTCTCGGCACAGCGAGATTGGGGTCATGCTAAGGATTATGTAGAGGCTATGTGGTTGATCTTGCAGCAGGAGAAGCCAGATGATTATGTAATTGCTACGGGAGTTACCACCGAGGTTCGTGAGTTTGTTCGGTTGGCTTTTGGCTATTTGGGTATTACTTTGGCTTTTCGGGGCGAGGGCATAGATGAGGTTGGATTTATTGAATCGGTCGATGCTTCTTTGTTTTTGCAGCGGGTGGGTTCCGATCATACCTTGAATATTGGCGAGGTAGTGGTTCGGGTTGATCCTAAATATTTCCGCCCTACGGAGGTTGAGCTTTTGATTGGGGATCCTACCAAATCTAATTCGGTTTTGGGTTGGACTCCTCGTTATGATCTTCAGGGGTTGGTCGAAGATATGGTAAATGGCGATCTACGTGCTGTTCATAAGGAGATTTATCTTGAACGGGGCGGCTTTAAAACCATGAACCACTATGAATAGATTTAAACTCCTTCTTGTTTCGTTGGTGGCGTTGGCTGGTAGTTTTTCTGCACAATCTCAGACCTACATTAAAACTAATGCTCTCTATTGGTTGGCTCTTTTGCCTAATGCTCAGGTTGAGACTTATCTGAGCGAACGTCTTACTTTTCAGGGGGAGATTAATGGTTCTCTTTGGGCTGATATTGGCGAGGGGCGACCTATGCGAGGGGTGCAATTAATCTCGGGGATTCGTTACTATCTCAAGGCAGCTTTCGAGGGATTTTATGTGGGTGGTGATCTCTCTTTTGATCTATATGATGTTTCAAAGTGGAATTATTGGTATAGCACCGATTGGATTTCGATCCAACATGGCATGGGATATTATGTGGGGGCTACTTTTGGTTATCAAAAGCCTATTGGTGAGCGTTGGAATATGGATTTCTTTGTGGGTGGCGGTTGGCACTTGGGGAAATATTGGGGTGAGAGATTTTATAATGATGGCACATCGGAGGCTTATGTGCTTTGGAATGGCAGTGGGGAGTGGATACCTTATAAAGCTGGTGTTACTTTTTCTTATCGCTTGACCTCCTCGGGTCGTGGTAATAGTTCATCGGGTAAACGATGTAAATAATTTTAATAATTTTAATAATTTTAATAATTTTAATAAAATGTGCATTATGGATAATAAAAAATATTGTATTATAATGGCTGGTGGCATTGGCAGTCGATTTTGGCCTCTTTCTACAGAGGGGCAGCCTAAGCAGTTTTTGGATATTATGGGTAGTGGAAAGTCTTTTATTCGTGCTACTTTCGAGCGTTTTTTGCCTGTTGTTCCTTTGGAGAACTTTTTGGTTGTTACTTCGGCTGTTTATCGTGATCAGGTTTTGGAACATTTGCCAGAGCTCTCTCCTTCTCAGGTTCTTTTGGAGCCTATGCGTCGTAATACGGCTCCTTGTATTGCTTATGCCTCTTTTCGCATTCAGGCTTTGTGCCCCGAGGCTCAGGTTGTTGTTACTCCGGCCGACCATTTTGTTTTGGATAATCGGGAATTTCAGCGTGTTATGGAGTTGGGGTTGGATTATGTTTCGACTCATGATACCCTCTTGACTGTTGGTATTAAGCCTTCTCGTTCGGAGACAGGTTATGGTTATATTCAGCTTGGCACACAGGCTCAGGATGAGGTTTTTAATATTCGCTCTTTTAAGGAGAAACCCTCTTTAGATTTGGCTAAGGAGTATTTGCTTTCGGGTGATTATATGTGGAATTCGGGGATCTTTTTGTGGTCTAATCAGACTATTCTTGGGGAGTTTTCTCGTCAGTTGCCAGATATTTACTCTTTGTTCAGCTCTGGGTCTTATGCTTGTGATTCGGAACAGGCTTTTATTGATTCTATTTATCCTGATTGTCAGAGTATTTCGATTGACTATGGGGTGATGGAAGGTGCTCATTCTTGTTCGGTTATTCCTGCCGATTTTGGTTGGAGTGATATTGGGACTTGGGGCTCTTTGTACACACATTTGGCTAAGGATTCTCACTCTAATGGTTCGGTTGGGGCGGATGTGGTTTTTGAGGATAGCTCGAATTGTATTGTTCACTTGCCTGAGGGCGATCGTGCGGTTGTTCAGGGGTTGGATGGATATTTGGTTGCTTATCGTTCGGGTAAATTGATTGTTTGTGAGTTGGAGCAAGAGCAGCAGATTAAGAATTGGATTGAGAAGTTTTAGAGATATAGTATGGATAAAAACTCGAAGATATATGTAGCAGGTCATCGGGGGATGGTTGGCGGTGCTATTATTCGCAACCTCCACTCTCGGGGTTACTCTAATTTTGTGGTTCGCTCACATTCGGAGTTAGACCTTACGGATCAGGCTTCGGTTCGGGCTTTTTTTGCGGCGGAGCGTCCTGAATATGTTTTTTTGGCGGCGGCTCGTGTTGGGGGTATTGTGGCTAATAATAGCTATCCTGCTCAGTTTTTCTATCAGAATATGATGATCGAGATGAATGTTATCCATTGCGCCTTTGAATTTGGGGTTCGTAAGTTGATGTTTCTGGGTAGCTCTTGTATTTATCCTCGTTTGGCAGCTCAACCTATTTCGGAGGATGCTTTGCTTACGGGGCTTCTCGAACCTACCAACGAAGGGTATGCTTTGGCTAAGATTTCGGGGATTAAGATGTGTGATTATTATCGTCGGGAGTATGGTTGCGACTTTGTTAGTGTTATGCCTACTAATCTTTATGGCACGGGCGATAACTATGATTTGATGAGCTCTCATGTTCTTCCTGCTTTGATTCGACGCTTTCATGAGGCTAAGATCTCGGGGGCGGCGTCTGTTACACTTTGGGGTTCGGGATCGCCCTATCGGGAGTTTCTTCATGCCGATGATATGGCCGATGCTACTGTTTTTTGTATGCTCAACTATTCGGACTATGGGCACGTTAATGTTGGTTCTCAGAGTGAGTTGACTATCTTGGAATTGGCTCGTAAAGTTCGAGCGGTTGTTGGCTTTGAGGGTGAGATTATTTGGGATTCGACCAAGCCCGATGGTACTCCTCGCAAATTGATGGACTCTTCTAAGCTCTACTCCATGGGTTGGTCTGCTTCAATAGGCTTGGATGCGGGTTTGGCTCGTACTTATACTGAGTTTCTGGCTTTGGAGGTTTAATTTTCTTGCTATTTTCTTTGAAATAGTCTTGTTTCCCCAGATATTATTTCTACATTTGTGATGTGAGACGACGGTATAGGCTCTGCTAAGGGGCTTATATCTCATAGTGATTGATCTATTAATAGAGAGTTTGAGAAGGTTTACTTCTATGAAGTACTCCCCCTTTTACCTATATCAATAATAACTTAAATTAATTATCATCATGAAAAAACAACTTTTACTAACACCCCTTTTTCTGCTAACTGTTGTTATGGGCTGGTCGCAGAGCTCTCAAAATGATCTGCCTGACAATTCTTCTCAGAAGAAATTTGTTTTATCGGCTGGAGTTGGCGGTTTAGCCTCTATGCGTGTTTACCACAATTCATCTTATTATATGGATACTTGGAGAACGCCTACACCATCTATCCTATCTCCTTTGTTTGTTCTTGAGGCTCATTTTTCTGAACGCTCTTCTGCTGAGCTAAACCTATCTTATGATATGAACCTTAAACTACTCGAAGTTCCTTTGATGTATAAGTTCAATTCTAAGATTATACAGGTCTCAGTGGGGCCTGAGTTTGGTGTTCCTTTCAAGGTTTCTAAGGTCTATTCGGAGCAGGTTGGTGGTGATACACCATATACTTATACTTGCCAATTCGCTCTGGGTTTGATGGCAAAGATTAGCAAATCTATACGTGTTAGTCCCACTTGTCGGGTTGTTCCTTTTGTTGCTTTTAACCCTTCGGCCTCTTTTGTTGGTTCGTCACCTTATGTCGAGGCTCATACCGATCTGTTTATTGATTTGAGTGCAGGTGTATATCTCAAGTGGTTTTTTTAGACTTTTATAGTGTTAAATGTTTATATGATCCTACTGCGGTAGCTAGACTTATCTCCTTTAGGTCGATAAGTCCGCAGGGCGGACGGCTTCCCCATACGGGTGTTTTGCAATGTAAGACACCCGTGGCCGTTCGTAAAGTGTTTTAGGGTCGTTCTAATGAAGAAATTTACTTGATAGAAATCGTTCAATTGCGATAGCGGAGATTTTGCCTTCGCTAGAAGGGAAAATCTCTACGGGGCGTACGGCTCCCCCCGTCGGGAGCCCCGTAAACCCGATGGCTTTACGTGTCACACCGACAGCCGTCCGAGAACATTCCATATCTTCGGAAAACAAAGTGGTTCAATTGTGATAGCGAGAATTTTCGCTAGAAAAATCTACGAGCGTACGGCTCCCCCCCCCACGAGAGCCCTGCCCTACTAAAGTAGCACATGACCCAGCAAGAGTCCCAGAAAATACCCGACCGTCCCAGAACAACACCATATCTTCGCAGCTGAATCTTCCTACACGAAAGAAGATAACCACCTACCAACGAATAGGCTCCTGAGAATGTTGCTCCAAATACTGGTTGGCCAAAGCAAAATGGTTACACCCAAAAAAACCTCGATAAGCCGAAAGAGGAGAAGGATGAACGCTGCGTAGAACAAGATTCTTGCCACCATCGACAATAGCCCCCTTCTTCTGGGCATAAGAACCCCAAAGCATATAGACCAAACCCGACCGCCGAGAAGAAAGTGCCTTGACCACAGCATCGGTGAATCTCTCCCACCCACGACCTTGGTGCGAAGCAGCTCGATGTGCCTCGACCGTAAGCACCGAATTAAGCATCAAAACCCCCTGTTCTGCCCAACGACCCAAATCGCCTGAGCTCGGAGGTGCAATACCCAACGAAGCCTCAATCTCCTTGAAAATATTGACCAGAGAAGGAGGAAAACGAACACCATCACCCACCGAAAAGCAGAGACCATTAGCCTGACCCTCACCGTGGTAAGGGTCCTGACCAATGATTACTACCTTCACTCGATCGACCGAACAGGCATCGAATGCCCGAAAAATATTAGCCGCCGCCGGAAAGACCTCAGCCGTTGAGTATTGCTCACGAACAAATCGTGTCAACTCCACAAAATAATCTTTCTCGAACTCCTCTGCTAGAAGTGATTTCCATGACTGCTCAATCTTTACCTCCATATATTCCTATTTCAAACGTTTTTTCGCCTCTTTGATAACAGCTTTCAACTCCTGCTTCTGCTGGGGAGTTAGCGCATCAAAGGTGTACATAGCAAAACCCTTAGCTCCGCTATCAAGACCTGCTTTGACGGTTTGTGTCAGGGTTGGCCCCTCTGGATTTCGGAAATCAGGAATATGCATACCTAGGAATATCTCGCCCTCGGGATTCATATCACGACGACACTCTTCGACACATTGAGATACAAATTCTAGATCGTCACCATCATAGAAACCGTGATAGATCATTGCAAAAGCCATATCCAATGGCCACTTACCCCAATCCTGACGAACCATCTCTTTTGACATCTCGGGTGTTGGGAATGGCGAAGCAGTAAGCAATTTGCCCTGTGCATGAACCAAAGTGGCAATACTATCGACTAGTGAATTTAGCACATCGCAACGGAAATCCAACCATTTCTGGTCGTCGATAGAGGCTGCACCTGGGGTTGTATCCAATTTTGCACGTGGATCATAACCATATTCTTGGATAAAGGCATTGACCATATCTGGGTGGTAGCCATAGTCCCATTCGGGATAGATTTTGTCTTGCACAATACCGTATGATCCCCATAGACCTTTTGGCAGAATAGCATCAACATAGCGGCAATAGTCAAGCGATACACCCGAAAGCCCTTCGACTTTGGCTATATTCTCGAAATAAGAGGCAATCTCACGACGCACCTCAGGAATAATAGGGTTCAAAAATTTGTAATATCCCACATACGCCATAGAATCTTTTAGGCTATGCCCCAAAGCATTATAGTCCAACCATTCGGGATGTCTATTAGCCAAACCGCCATTGTTCATTACCCAAAGCCAAGCTTGAACCTCGATACCATATTTTTGAGCAATAGGAATTACATGGTTAAGTCCGTCGACTCCCGAAGAGATCAAAATGCCCTCCATACCCACGCTCTTTAGCTCTTTGAAATAAGCATCCCAATCACGTTTGTCAGAATAGTTTACCCACGTCCAAAAACGTGCTTTCGAGGGTGTAGGCTCTGCGTTAGAGCTTTTAGCATAGATATTCACCGAGAATAAAAGTGCTAGAAAAAGGGTGAAAATTTGTTTCATAATTTAGTTTTTTTAGGTTTTAAGAGTACGAAATTAATAAATTTTTTGTAATTTTGGAACTTTGAAATAAAATAAAAACTAAATAATGAGACAAACCATTTTATTATCACTCACCACGTTGCTTTTTGCCTGTTCGGGTAATGGTGCTAAAGAGTTGCTTAATCAGCCTTCAGACTTCTCTGAACAAACTATTTCTAAGGATTGGAACTTCCGTCAAGTCGGTCAATCGGAGTGGCTACCTGCCACTGTTCCAGGCGTTGTACATACCGATCTTTTGGATAACAAAAAGATCGAAGAGCCTTTTGGAGGCACTGCTGAACCTCGTTTGCAGTGGATTGAGCATGAAACTTGGGAGTATCAGACTACTTTCACTCCAACGGCAGAGGTTCTTGCGGCAGAGGTCAAAGAGTTGGTTTTCGAAGGGTTGGATACTTACTCGGATGTCTACTTGAATGACTCGTTGGTGCTATCGAGTGACAATATGTTTAGAGAGTGGCGTTTGGATGTGGCTTCGTTGTTGAAAGGTGGCGAGAACTCTTTGCGTGTTGTTTTCCATCCAGCCTATGATGTTGCAGAGCCGATGGCTGAGGCATGGCCAGTGAAACTTCCTGCCGATAACGACAAGGGAGATCCTTGGCAAACTTCGGTCTTCACTCGCAAAGCTCCTTACTCGTTTGGTTGGGACTGGGGTCCTCGATTTGCTACGGTGGGAATCTGGAAACCTGTCATGATCCAAGCCTATAACACTGCTCGTATCGAACATACACAATATATCCAGAAGAGTCAGTCGAGCGAGGTGGCAACTTTCGATGCTCATCTTTCGCTTTCGGCCTCTAAAGCGGACACTCTAATGGTTACTATTGTCGATGATAAAGGTGCTGTATATGGCTCAACCCAAGTGGCAGTGGCAAAGGGTTCAGATAATAAATTGACAATTCCTTTCGAGATCAAGAATCCTAAACTTTGGTGGCCTAATGGTGCCGGAGAGCCTAATCTTTATGCTCTTAGTGCAGTGGTTTCTTCGCTCGATGAGAAGGTGAAATACGATCAAAAAGACGAAAATATCGGTGTGCGCACTATTCGTGTGGTACAAGAGCCTGACAGCGTAGGCGAAGGTGTTAGCTTCTATTTCGAGGTTAATGGTGTGCCTATTTTTGCCAAAGGAGCTAACTATATCCCTCATGATAACTTCTTGCCTCGTGTAACCGATGAGCGTTACAAGGATGTGATTGACGTGACCCGTGAGTCGAACATGAATATGTTGCGTGTTTGGGGTGGCGGTATCTATGAGAGTGATGAGTTCTATGATCTGTGTGACAAAAATGGTATTATGGTATGGCAAGACTTTATCTTTGGCTGTTCGTTGTATCCATGGAACGAAGAGTTTTTCGAGAGTATTCGCCTAGAGGCTAAAGATAATATCCGTCGTTTGCGTAACCACCCATCACTTGCTATCTGGTGCGGTAACAACGAGATTACGGAGCTTTGGTACCATTGGGGTTATCAGGATGTTTATAAATGGACACAGGATGAGCAAGATATGATCTACAAAGGAATGCGTGATCTGTTCTATGGTCTGTTGCCAGAGGTTTTGAGCTCAGAAGATACCACTCGCTACTACCATCCAAGTTCTCCGACCTATGGTCGTGGAAATCCTCAGAGTCAGATCGAGGGTGATGTGCACTATTGGGGTGTGTTCCATGACGAAGAGCCTTTCTCGGTCTATAAAGACAAACCAGGTCGTTTCTCTAATGAGTATGGCTTCCAATCGTTGGCTTGTTATGACACCTATCGTGAATATTTTGCACCAGAGGATATTGAGCTTTATAGCGAGGCGATGGTTATTCACCAGAAAAATCCTAAAGGTTATCGTGTGATCGAGGAGTATATGATCCGTGATCTACCTCTTTTGAAAGATGATTTCCGTCGTTATGTATATCTTACTCAGCTGCTTCAAGCCGAAGGTATCAAGATTGCAATGGAGGGTCACCGTGGTAAACGTCCTTGGACAATGGGTTCGCTCTATTGGCAGCTTAACGACTGTTGGCCAGTGGCTTCGTGGAGTTCTATTGACTCTGAGATGCGTTGGAAGGCTTTGCAGTTCTATGCTCGTCGTAGTTTTGCACCTACACTTTTGAGTTTTGAGGCTATCGACTCTAGCTCGATGACCAAACTCAGAGTGTTGAATGATCGCCAAGAGGCGGTTGATTTCAAAGGGTCTTTGAAGTTGATGGATTTCTCGGGTAAAGTGCTTTATACCAAAGATCTAGTGGCAACTGCACCAAACAACCAGAATATAGAGCTGCTATATCAGACACAAGAAGAGTTGCTAACACTAGCCGATGGTACTAAGATGGATCCTACACAGGTAATCTTGGTTGCCGAAGGAGTGGGAGCCGGAGAGTCTATGCGTTCGATATTCTATTTCGTTCCATTCAAAGATTTGGATCTTCCAAACCCTGAATATACGGTCGATTATCTCGAAAAAGATGGCAAAATAGTGGCGAAAATCACTGCTGATAATCTGCTGAAATCGGTATTATTCGAGGCTCAAGCACTCCAAAACAACCCGTCGGATGGATACTTCGATATGCTACCAGGCGAGACACGAGAAATCATACTCGATTTCAAAGAGCAAAAATCAATCGACGATCTAGGAATCTTTGTCACCACGCTAAATACAATGGTTGGGTTGCCAAGCGAAAAACCAATAACCGAAAACGTAAAATAATCTCTAGTTCAATAACGTGAGATGTTAGATAGAAAATCAAATAGCAATTCGAGAAATACTGCTCCTGAACCTTCGCAAGAGGCTCAGGAGCAGTCTCTCTATGCGCCTGTTGCCCCCACGCCCGAAGAGCAGTGGAATAAACATGTGACACGAGTGATGCGCCGTCGTACAAATAGTATGGTGGCTATCTTTGTCTGCTTGGCGATTATCTCTATCTTGGGTGTGGTTTGGATCAAGGGTGGGCCTCGCTCCGAAGAACTTTCGGCAAAGGCGCAGCAATATAGTTTCAGAGAAGAGATTGTCGAGGCTTCACGTGGCGATATTCTCTCGGATGATTATCGTGTGCTGACCACCTCGATCTCTTATTATGAACTACGCATGGATCTCAATGCAGCGGGATTGACAGATACTTTGTTCAATGGTAATGTCGAACAATTGTCGGTGCAGCTATCGGAGTTCTTGGGCGACAGTACCGCTCAGGTCTATCACGACCGACTAGTCGAAGCACGAAAGAGGCGCAATGGTTATTTCCGTTTGAGTTTCAAAAAGGTGAATTATCTTGAACTGCGGGAGATTCGCAAATTTGCACTGCTCAATCTCCCTCCTAATGTGGGCGGTTTTATACCACAAGAGATGGAACGCAGGGTAAATCCCTATGGGGCGTTGGCTAGTCGGACAATCGGTTTTATCAATCGCAATGGCGTGAAGGTGGGTATCGAAGGGTCGTTCGATGAATACCTTCGTGGCAGCAATGGTGCTATGGTCAAACAAAAAGTGTCGGGTAGCTTCTGGATTCCGGTCAATAGCCCATTTAATATCGAGCCCGTTAATGGGGCAAATGTGGTTACCACACTCGATATAGATATTCAGGATATAGCTCAGAGGGCTTTGATCCAGCAGGTCGATGAGGTAAGGGCAGATTGGGGATGTGCTATTGTTATGGAGGTTGCCACGGGCGAGATCAAGGCCATGGCAAATATCACACGTGAATCGAGTGGCGAAATGTATGAAGACTATAACTACGCAATAGGTATGAGTCTTGACCCAGGGTCGACATTCAAACTTCCTGTTATGATGGCTCTACTGGAAGATGGCGGATTTTCGCTATCGAGTATGGTCGATGCTGGTTCGGGTCGTGAGCAGGTGGGATATGCTACGGTTCGTGAT
>JAWXTL010000026.1:0-12133 GCA_044433565.1 Rikenellaceae bacterium
AGGTTGATTGTTCTGGGACTCTACTGGGTATTTTCTGGGACTCTGCTGGGTCATGTGCTGCTTTAGTAGTACGGGGCTCGGGGCGTGTGGGAGTCGGCCGCACCGTAGAGATTTTCACTTCTTACCATTAACCATTAATCATTAATATACAGTCTTTTGATACGAGAAGAGACACCCGTTAGGATCTCATAATCAATCGTACCACAAGCCCGAGCCATAGCAGTCAAACTACCCCCACCACCAAAGATCTCAACTTGGTCACCCTCGCTGACCCCCTCGATACCTGTAATATCCAAAATCGTTGTATCCATACAGATATTGCCAATAGTAGGTGCAAAAGAACCATTGACCAAAAACCCAATAGCCCCACAACCCAACGCTCGTGAAATACCATCGGCATAGCCAATCGGAATAATAGCAATGCGACGATCACCCTCGGCTCGTGCCGAACGACAATACCCCACACTATCGCCACTAGGAATACTCTTGATCTGTACAATACGTGTGTAGAGTCGACAAACCGTGCTATTTCCTGCGATCTCACCACTATATAACCCAATCCCCACACGAACCATATCAAAATGTGCCCGAGGGAATCGCTCAATACCACTAGTATTGCAGATATGCCGCAAAATAGAATGTCCCCCATTCTCACCCACAGAGTCAACAATCTCGCTAGAAAGCCGATCGAAAAAGGAGATCTGATCGCCAGTAAAATCATCGAACTGAGGCATATCGGCCGACGAAAGATGCGAAAAAATAGTCGACACATACAACTCCCGCTGACCACGTAACTTTTCGCACAAAGGCGCAATAAGAGAGCGTGTAAAGCCCAAACGGTGCATACCACTATCAATCTTGATATGGATCGGAAGATCACAAACACCCTGAGCACGTGCCTCATCAAGATATTGTTGCAAAGACCCCAAACTATAGATCTCGGGTTCGAGCTGATATTCGATCATAGTAGCAAAACTGCCATTGTCGGCATTGAGCACCACAATCGGAAGGTGAATCCCCCCACGACGCAACTCAACCCCCTCGTCGGCAAATGCCACAGCAAGATAGTCGACCCCCTGCTGCTGCAACATACGAGCCACCCCAACACTACCCGTGCCATAGCCCCAAGCTTTGACCATAGCCATGGTCTTGACATGAGCTTTGAGTTGCGAACGATAGCGGTTGAGATTCTCTCGCATAGAGGTCAGATTGACCTCCATAACAGTGGTGTGAACCCGACTCTCAAACATACGACTAATACGCTCAAAACCATAAGGGCGACTCCCCTTGATAAGCACCGCCTTAGATGCAATATCCTGCACCGCAAAGCGATCTAAGAACTCCTCGCACGAGCTATAAAAGAGCGACGAGGGGTCGAAAAGGGCGTGGTGTCGTTGCAATTTCTCGCCCACTCCCACAAACAAATCTACGTTATACTCCCCAATCATCTGAGCCACCTGAGCATAGAGCCTATGGTCGTCGAGCGAGCTCTCAAGAATATCCGAAAGCACGACCATCAAAGGTCTTTCGATCGCCTCGTGTCGAGCAAATTCGAGAGCAATACGCAGCGAATCAATATCGCTATTGTAGCTATCGTTAATCACCAGACTCCCCAGCACCCCCTGTTGCACCTCTAGCCTCATAGAGAGAGGTTGTAGCGAACTAGGCTCTTTGTGGCTAACACCCAAAAGCGCATAAAGAGCCATCACACAAGAGAGGTTCTGCTCTTGGATAGTACCACCGCTTTGGGCTTTGATAATATGTTTGGCACCCACAAATAGCAGCTCTTTTTCATGGAGGTGTTGCTCTGTGGTGGCAAAGTTCTCTTGGTGCGCCTTGCCCAGATTGGTAAAGAGCACAATATCGGGTTGGATCATCTGGTGAAGTCGTTGCATCTCGCCCACCTTCGAGATCCCAGCCTCTATAATGGCTATTGTTTCGTCTCCTTCGATTCTCAACAGCGAGAGTGCCACACCCAGTTGCGAGTTATAGGAGCGAGGCGATCGCATCAATTTGCCATTTTCGCTTTCCCAGAGCGAGGCGATCCACTCTTTGACAATAGTTTTGCCATTAGAGCCAGTGATAGCAACCACCGTCCCCGAGAATTGTTGGCGATGGTGCTGGGCAAGTAGTTGCAGGGCAGCGAGGGAATCTTCGACCACGACCAGACCCAAATTATTGCTTTTTGATCTCTCGATACGCTCAACAAGACATTGGCTATAAGGATTATCACGCTCAACCAAAAACGCCACAACCCCACGCCCCAGAAGCTCATCGAGATAGTAATGAGCATCATGCACACACCCATTAATAGCCACAAATAGGCTGTGGTGAGGGATGTTATTGCGTGAATCAGTACTCACTTGGTCAACTAGGTGGTCGACCCCAAGGTGCAGACCATGGGTGATTTTGGCTATTTCTGTTAGGTGATATTTCATTTTTTTGAGAGTTATAGAGTTCTGCAAAGTTCAAAGGTAGTGCTTTTTTTTTGTTGTTGGATTATTTTCATCTCCCGAAGATATGGCAATGTTCTCGGATGGCTGTCGGGGAGGCATTTTCAATTGCGATAGCGGATTTTTCGCCAGAAAAATCTACGGGGCGGACGGCTCCCACTCGCCCCGAGCCCCGTACTATTTCATAGCACGGGTCACACCGACAGCCGTCCGAGAACACTGCCACATCTTTACAGCCAAAAGTAGTAATATCATATCGAAAGTCAACGAGATACTTTGTTTTTCATAGCAATTTTGTACCTTTGTATTCTCCAACAAGAGGGCAATCCATCTCGATCGGATTGCACCCCATGGAGCAAACTAGACGAGCCAAATACTCTAACATCAACCCATAGTAGCAAAGATGAGAAATAAGTACTTCGATCTGATAGATCAAACTTTCGAGTTTCCGCAAGACGAATTTGCGGTAGAAGATAACCAATTGAACTTCCATAATATACCCTTGATGGATATTATAAAGCAGTATGGTACCCCCTTGAAGATCACCTATCTACCCAAGATCAGTCAGCAAATACAACGTGCCAAACGCCTGTTCAATGTTGCTATGGCCAAGGTCGACTATAAGGGTACATATAACTATTGCTATTGCACCAAATCCTCGCACTTTAGCTTTGTGATGGAGGAGGCTCTAAAGAACAAGATACATATCGAAACCTCGTCGGCATTCGATATTCATATCATCAACTCGTTGCACAAGAGCGGCTCGATCGACAATGATATTTATATCGTATGTAATGGCTTCAAACGTCCGCAATATGTTACAAATATTGCCCAGTTGCTCAATGATGGTTTCCATAATACAATCCCGGTGCTCGATAGCAAAGATGACCTAGAGTTGCTCAATGCAGCAATCGAGGGGGAGTGCCAGATCGGTATTCGTATCGCTTCGGAAGAGGAGCCTAAGTTCGATTTCTATACCTCACGTCTGGGGATTCGCTATTCGGAGATTATCAGCTACTATGAGCAGAAGATCAAGCAGAACCCAAAATTCAAGCTGCGTATGCTGCATTTCTTTATCAATACAGGGATCAGAGACACGGCATATTATTGGAGTGAGCTGATTAAATGTCTCAATATCTATGTTCAACTCAAAGAGATCTGCCCAACGCTAGATAGCCTAAATATTGGCGGCGGATTCCCGATAAAGACCTCATTGGCATTCGATTACGACTATGAATATATGGCCGAAGAGATCGTTTCGCAGATCAAAAGCTACTGCAACCAATACAATGTCGAAGAGCCAAATATCTTCACCGAGTTTGGATCTTTTACCGTGGGTGAGTCGGGAGCTACGCTCTATTCGATTATCAACCAGCGTCAGCAGAACGACAGAGAGATCTGGTATATGATCGACTCGTCGTTTATGACCACTCTGCCCGATACGTGGGGTATCAATCAGCGTTATATCATGTTGCCGGTGAACAATTGGGATCGGGAGTATCAGCGTGTATTCCTAGGAGGGTTGACCTGTGATTCGGAGGATTATTACAATTCGGAGGCACACCAAAATGCTATCTATCTTCCGAAACTCGAAAGCGGAGAGACCCAATATATTGGCTTTTTCCATACGGGGGCATATCAGGAGTCGCTGGGGGGCTATGGTGGGGTTCAACACTGTTTGATTCCTGCGCCGAAGCATATTATTCTGGATATTGACAAAGAGACTGGCGAGTATTCGACCAAGCTATTTGCCAAGGAGCAATCGTATCGTTCGATGATGCGTATTTTGGGTTATTAATCTTTTTTTTGCAGCTATGATTGATACACATACTCACCTCTATGATTCTCGTTTTGATGAGGATCTGGGCGAGGTTTTCTCTCGAGCCCAAGCTGTTGGGGTGACTCATTATATTATACCCGATGTTGACTCTTCTGATCGTGAGGCACTTGAGCGATTGGTTTGTGCCTATCCGTGCTGTTTGCCTACGGTGGGTTTGCATCCCACTTCGGTAAATGATAACCCACTGTGGCGAGAGGAGATGTCGGATGTTGCTCGAAAGCTCTCTTTGGCAGAGTTTGATTACTGTGCAATTGGCGAGGCAGGGTTGGATCTTTATTGGTCACGTGACTATTTGACTGAGCAGATTGAGGCTTTGACCATGCAGTTGGAGTTGGCAGTGGAGTATGATTTGCCTATTATTTTGCACGTTCGTGACAGTTGGGCTGAGATTTTCTCGGTCTTGGAGCCTTTTACTGGTCGTGTGCGAGGTGTTTTTCACAGTTTTTCGGGCAGTTTGGAGGATTTTCACCGCATAGTCTCTTTGGGTGGTTTTATGGTCGGTTTGGGTGGCACGATCACCTACAAGAACTCTAAGTTGGTAGATGTGGTTCCTCATATTCCTTTGGAGAATATTTTGCTAGAGACCGACTCTCCTTATTTGCCACCTGTTCCTTATCGTGGTAATCGTAATGAGAGTAGCTATTTGATGATTATTAGCGAGAAGATTGCGCAGTTGCAGGGTGTTTCGGGCGATTTGGTTCGCTCTGTGACTACGCAGAATGCTATGCGGATGTTTGATATTGGTTAGTGTTTGGGGGGGGCAATGAATTATTGGGGAAGATATGGAATGTTCTCGGACGGCTGTCGGTGTGACCAGTAAGCCTTCAGTTTTACGGGGCTCCCGACGGGGGGAGCCGTCCGCCCCGTAGATTTTTCTGACGAAAAATCCGCTGTCGCAATTCGGATGATTCTATCCCCGAAGATATGGATTGTTCTGAGACTCTACTGGGTATTTTCTGGGACTCATACTGGGTCATGTATTACTTTAGTAGGGCTGGGCTCCCCCAAATAATCAGCAAAGGAAGCGTCCGCCTTGCTGACTTTTCTGGCGAAAAATCTGGCTACCGCATTCTCAATATTATCATCCCCGAAGATATGGAATGTTCTCGGACGGCTGTCGGTGTGGCTCGTGCTACTTTAGTAGTACGGGGCTCCCGACGGGGGGAGCCGTCCGCCCCGTAGAGATTTTACCTCACGGCAAAATCTCCGCTATCGCAATTCGGATGATTCTATCCCCGAAGATATGGATTGTTCTGAGACTCTACTGGGTATTTTCTGGGACTCATACTGGGTCATGTACCCGTATATCTCTATATCTTGCGTCGCAATCGTGCCACAGGAATATCCATCATCTCACGATACTTCGCTACCGTGCGACGTGCAATCCGAAAACCCCGATCCTGAAGCATAATCATCAAATTCTCATCGGTCAATGGATGCAAAGAGTCCTCCGAGTCAACAAACTCACGAAGAATACGCTTAATCTCAATAGTCGAAACCTCCTCGCCCGAATCGGTGGCAATCCCCTCACTAAAGAAATACTTCAAAAGAAAAATACCAAAATGGGTCTGGATATACTTGCTGTTGACAACCCGTGAAATAGTAGAAATATCAAAACCCGTAAGCTCCGCAATATCCTTGAGAATCATTGGGCGCAAACAAGAAGGGTCTCCCTCCTTGAAATAATCACGCTGGAAATCCAAAATAACACTCATCGTGCGTGTCAGGGTGAGCTGTCGCTGCTTAATGGCTGCAATAAACCACCGTGCCGACTCAATCTTGCCCTTGATAAAATTCAACGCCTCCTTCTCCGACTCGCTCCGTGCCTCTTTCTGGAGGGTCTCCTCGGCCATTCGTGCATAGGTGCTGCTAATCTTTAGCTGCGGAACACCACGGGTCGAGAGTTGAAGATCAAAAATATCGTCGACACTATTATAGTCAAGCAGAAAATCGGGGATAATAACCGGAGCACTCTCGACACTCTCGTCCGAATAGCCGTTCGAGGGCTTCGGGTTTAGACTCATAATCAGATCTATTGCCTCACGAAGCGAATCTTGGTCGATTGCCATTCGCTGACAGATGCGATCGTAGTGCTTCTTTAGAAACTCCCCGAAGAAATCTCTGAGGATGCGGATGGCGTAACGAGTGGTCGAATTGGGGTGTGGCATCTGCTCCAACTGCAAAAGTAGACATTCGCTAAGATCACGTGCGCCTACGCCCAGCGGTTCGAGCTGCTGAATAATCGAGATTACCTCCTCTAGCTGAGGCTCTTCGACCTCGATTCCCTGTGTAAAAGCTAGATCGTCCAACAGCGAGATATTGTCTCGGCGCAAATAGCCATCGTCGTCGAGAGTGCCAATAATAAACTGGGCGATGCTTTGCTCCTTGGGGCTCAGGTCATAAAAAGAGAGCTGTTCGGCTAGTGACTCCGCTAGGCTCTTGCCGCCCGAAAGCGTTGGTCGATGCTCTTTGTCGTCTTTCGAGTAGTTGTTAGTGCGAAGTTTGAAACTCGAAGCACCCTCTTCGGCACGAAGGTACTCCTCGATGGTCGAATCACGTGACTCTCCCTCCTCGTTCTGAGAGGGGCTCTCCTCAAGAACAGGATTCTCTTCGATCTCTTCCTTGATCCGTGCTTCGAGCTGGGTGGTGGGAAGTTCCAACAGTTTTATCCCCTGAATTTGTTGAGGAGATAGCTTTATGTTTAATCTTTGAGAGAGTGTTTGTGATAGGTTTGCCATATACGATTTGTGAATTGCAATAACATTTAACAAGAGAAGGGTGACCCCCGTGGATCTTACCTTATGCAAACCACATGCCAGAAGATCCGTAAGCCTAAAACCCGAGGCAACCTAACTCTTGTTGTTAAAACAGAACAAAGGTATATCTTTTTTGCGATTTTCTTGCCCCCCGAAACCCAGTCTTTGGGCGAGGAGGCGAATAATTATGGTTTTTTTTGTCAAAAATATTCGCTTTTCTCATTCACAAACTGTACCTTTGCCTATAACTTTGTAACGAGAATTAATATTAAAATATTTTAAAAACATAAAAAATTTAAAACAATGAATCTAACTCACATTGAGCACATTGGTATTGCTGTCAAAAGCTTGGAACAGGCTATTCCTGTATGGGAAAATCTTCTTGGTACGAAATGTTATAACATCGAGGAGGTAAAAGAGCAGAAAGTACGTACGGCGTTTTTCAAAATTGGTTCGGCCAAGATTGAACTACTAGAGGGAACGGCCGAAGACAGCCCTATCTCTAAATATATTGAGAAAAAAGGCGAGGGTGTGCAGCACATTGCTTTTGCGGCCGATGGTCTTCAGGCAAACCTTGATGCAGCAGAAGCTAGTGGTATTCGTTTGATCGACAAGACTCCACGCAAAGGGGCAGAGGGTCTGAATATCGCTTTCTTGCACCCAAAATCAACCACTGGTGTGCTTACTGAGCTTTGCGAAGAATAATATCTAAATTTAAATAATTCTAATAACAAAAAAAAGAGATGTCAACAAATCAAGATAAAGTCAAAGGTTTGATCGAGCTTCGTGAGAAAGCTCGTTTGGGTGGCGGACAAAAGCGTATAGACTCGCAACACGCCAAAGGTAAACTTACTGCTCGTGAGCGTATTGATATGCTGTTGGACGAGGGTTCGTTCGAGGAGTTCGATATGTTTGTTCAGCACCGTTGCACCAACTTCGGGTTGGAGAAGCAGAGTTTCTATGGCGATGGTGTGGTAACAGGTTATGGTACTATTGATGGCCGTTTGGTTTACCTATTTGCTCAGGATTTCACTGTGTTTGGTGGATCGCTTTCGGAGACTATGGCTCTGAAGATCTGTAAGGTAATGGATATGGCTATGAAGGTGGGTGCACCTTGTATTGGTATTAACGACTCGGGTGGAGCACGTATCCAAGAGGCGGTTAATGCACTTTCGGGCTATACCGAGATTTTCAAACGTAATATTCTTTCGTCGGGGGTTATTCCTCAGATTTCGATCATTGCTGGTCCTTGTGCTGGTGGTTCGGTCTACTCTCCTGCTTTGACCGACTTTATCCTTATGAACAAGGGTATTAGTTATATGTTTATTACGGGTCCTAAGGTTGTAAAGACCGTTACGGGCGAGAATGTGACTCAGGAGCAGTTGGGTGGTGCTAATATCCATGCTTCGAAATCGGGCGTTGCTCACTTCGTATCGGATACCGAAGAAGAGGGTTTCGATACTATTCGTCGTTTGATTAGCTATATCCCTCAGAACAACCTAGAGGATGTGCCTTTGATGCCTTGTACCGACGATATTAATCGCTTGGAGGATAGCCTAAATGATATTATCCCTGATAACCCTAACAAGCCTTATGATGTTTTGGATGTTATTGCGGCAATTGTCGATAATGGCGAGTTCCTAGAGAGTCAGAAAGCTTTTGCTCCTAACATCGTTACTGGATTTGCTCGTTTCAATGGTCAGTCGGTGGGTATTGTTGCCAACCAGCCTAAATATATGGCAGGGGTTTTGGATATTAACTCATCACGCAAGGCGGCTCGTTTTGTTCGTTTCTGCGATGCTTTTAATATTCCTATTTTGACTCTTGTAGACGTTCCAGGTTTCCTTCCAGGTACAGGTCAGGAGTATGGCGGTATTATTGTTCATGGTGCGAAACTTATGTTCGCCTATGGCGAGGCTACTGTGCCTAAGATCACTGTTATCTTGCGTAAATCGTATGGTGGTGCATACTGTGTGATGGCATCTAAACACCTTCGTGGTGACATCAACTACTCATGGCCAACAGGCGAAATCGCAGTAATGGGTGCCGAAGGTGCTGTCGAGGTATTGATGGCCAAAGAGCTAAAAACGGCCGAAAATCCAGCAGAGATGAAAGCCAAAATGGTCGAGGAGTATAGCGAGAAATTTGCTAACCCATACCAAGCAGCCAAATACGGCTATATCGACGATGTGATCGAACCACGCAACACCCGTTTCCGTGTGATCCGTGCACTACAATCACTAGCCACCAAAAAAGAGACAAGTCCAGCTAAAAAACACTCGAATATTCCACTATAATGAAGAAACTAATATTATCAGCACTACTAGTAGTCTGCGGTATAGGTGTAACTTCGGCACAGGGTCTCAAAGATGTAAAGATCAACGAGATATTGGTCAAAAACCAAGCTGGTTATACCGACGATCACTCCAACCACTCAAGCTGGATCGAGCTATTCAACTCAGGATACTCGTCGGTTAATGTGGCAGGAGCGCACCTACGACTAATCGAGGGAACAGATACTCTCACCTATAAGATTCCTAAAAACGATTCACGCACACTTATCTCGCCTCAGGGGTATATCCTTTTCTATGCGAGTGACTGTTCAAATCGTGGTACTTTCCATACCAACTTTACGCTAGATAATGACGCAGCAAAATCTACCCTGCAATTGCTCGACCAAGGTGCAAATACGGTGATGGACGAACTAAGCTATGTTCTAGCCGAGCAAAAAGCGGATATATCTTATGGTCATATCCTTGACGATCAAGGCGAAAATATGCAAACAAAACTCCTAACCTCGACTACTCCGTTGCAGACCAACGAGGTGATCGAACGTGTCTCGAAAGCCGAAGAGTTTCGTCGTGAAGACCCAACGGGTATCGCTATGGCAGTTGTGGCAATGAGCGTGGTGTTTACGGCACTTGTGGTTCTTTTTCTGACCTTCAAGAATGTCGGTAAGATTAATATGAAACAACAAGCCGCCGCTCGTAAAGCCAAAGAAAAAGCCGCCGCCGCCGCAGCAGCAGGTGTTGCCGCCAAAGCAAAGAAATCAGGACGTTTGGATGAAGATCAACCAAGTGGAGAGGAATTGGCAGCCATCTCGTTGGCTCTTATTCTCTACTTCCAAGAGTTGCACGACAAAGAGTCAGAGATCGTTACGATCAACCGAGTGGCTCGTGCATACTCACCATGGAGTTCTAAGATTCACACCCTAACCCAAAACCCACGCTAAATCAATAGAAGAGGCAGGGTGCTAAAATTTTATTAAAAAAAAGATTTAAGACAAACAAAACAGATGAAAGATTTTAAAATATCTATCCACGGTAACGAATATACCGTATCGGTCAACCAAACAAGCGATAGTTCAGCATCGGTGACTGTCAACGGAACAGACTATGATGTGAATGTAGAGGGTTTGAAGAGCAAGCCTAAAAATCGTGCCGCAGTAGCTCGTACTGCCCGTGCCGCAGCTCCAGCCGAAGCAGCTCCAGTGGCAGCACCTCGTGCCGCAGCTCCAGCAGGAGCAGGAACAGCCATCAAAGCTCCACTTCCGGGCACTATCCTTGATGTGGCAGTACGTGAGGGTGACACAGTTAAAATAGGTCAGCGTCTACTGTTGCTTGAGGCAATGAAGATGGAAAACAATATCGACGCAGAATGCGAAGGTACTGTTCTTTCGATCAAAGTACGTCAAGGCGACGCAGTGCTCGAAGGCGACGTTCTACTCACTATCGGTTAATTGCTCTAACAACTTTAAATAGACATTCATGGATTTTATTATTGAAAACCTCCAGACGTTCCTTGGCTTTACGGGCTTTGCCAATGCCACAGGGGGACATATAGCGATGATTCTTGTAGGACTTATCTTCCTCTACTTGGGTATCGCTAAGAAGTTCGAGCCTATGTTGCTTGTTCCTATTGGATTTGGTATTTTGGTGGGAAATATTCCTTTCACACCAGGTTATCAGATCGGTATCTACGAAGATGGTTCGGTGTTGAACTATCTCTATTTTGGTGTACTCAAAGGGGTATATCCTCCACTTATTTTCTTGGGTATTGGTGCTATGACCGACTTTTCGGCTTTGATCTCCAATCCTAAGTTGATGTTGATTGGTGCTGCAGCACAGTTTGGTATTTTTGCCGCTTATATGACCTCTTTGGGGCTTGGATTCTCGGCTGCCGAGGCGGGTGCTATTGGTATTATTGGTGGTGCCGATGGTCCAACGGCTATCTTCTTGAGCTCGAAATTGGCTCCTGATTTGATGGGTGCTATTGCTATTTCGGCATACTCTTATATGGCTTTGGTTCCGGTTATTCAGCCTCCGATCATGAAGCTTTTGACCACTCCTAAGGAGCGTTTGATTCGTATGCGTCCACCACGTCAGGTCTCTTCTCGTGAGAAGATTATTTTCCCTATTATTGGTATGTTGCTCACAACGTTTTTGGTTCCTTCGGGTCTTCCGCTTTTGGGTATGTTGTTCTTTGGTAACTTGCTCAAAGAGAGTGGCGTAACTAAACGTTTGGCTAATACTGCTAGTAACCAGATGGTTGATATTGTGACTATTCTTTTGGGTCTTACTGTTGGTGCATCCACTCAGGCAACCACGTTCTTGACTCCTAAGTCACTTATGATTTTCTTCTTGGGTGCAGCTTCTTTTGTTGTTGCTACTACTTCGGGGGTTTTGTTTGTTAAGTTCTTTAACCTATTCTTGGGCAAGAACAACAAGATCAATCCTTTGATTGGTAACTCTGGTGTATCGGCGGTACCTGACTCGGCACGTGTTAGTCAGGAGGTTGGTCAGCATTATGACAAGAGCAATTTCTTGTTGATGCACGCTATGGGTCCTAATGTTGCAGGTGTTATTGGATCGGCTGTTGCGGCGGGTATTTTGCTCGGCTTCTTGGTTTAGATTCACAGACACTATTATCATTGATATTCGATCACCTTGGCATTTGTTTGCTGGGGTGATCGTTTTTTTTGTGGCTTTTGTTTGGGCGCAACTGATGGTAATGTTCTCGGACGGCTGTCGGGGTGCCTCGTAAGCCTTCAGGTTTACGGGGCTCCCGACGGGGGGAGCCGTCCG
>JAWXTL010000027.1:0-11984 GCA_044433565.1 Rikenellaceae bacterium
AGGGGGTTTCGGCTTGTGCTACTTGCGATGGGTTCTTC
This sequence comes from Rikenellaceae bacterium, assembly GCA_044433565.1. Lineage (GTDB taxonomy): Bacteria > Bacteroidota > Bacteroidia > Bacteroidales > Rikenellaceae > Mucinivorans. The sequence continues at coordinate 39 of JAWXTL010000027.1, forward strand.
TATCGTAAGAAGGTTGTGGCGGTTGTTGGTGGTGGTGATACAGCTTGTGAGGAGGCCTCTTATTTGGCTTCTTTGTGCTCGAAGGTCTATATGATTGTGCGCAAGGATTATCTTCGTGCTAGTAAGGCTATGCAGGAGCGTGTATTTAATACCGAGAATATTGAGGTGCTTTTTGAGCATAATACCCAAGAGGTTTTGGGCGACCAGAATACGGGTGTTAATGGCGTTCGTTTGGTTAAAGCCGACGGTACGGTCTATGATGTGGCTATCGACGGTTTCTTCTTGGCTATTGGTCATACTCCTAATGTTAAGATGCTCGATGGTCAGATCGAACTTGACGATCAGGGATATATCAAAACCTCACGTGGTGGTCTGACCAATGTCGAGGGTGTCTTTGCTGCTGGTGATGTCCAAGATCCTCACTATCGTCAAGCCATTACGGCTGCTGGTTCGGGCTGTCAGGCAGCTCTCGAAGCGGAGCGTTTCCTTATGAATCAACAATAATAAAAACTATAATATACTATGTATAAATATGAAACAATGGAGGGTCTCTGCCATGAGATCTTCTCGAAGATGGGTTGTAGCGAGGCTGATGCTTCGATCGTAACCAAGGTACTACTGGAAGCTGAACTTCATGGGTTGCCTTCTCATGGGCTTTTGCGTGTTAAGGATATATATCAACTTTGGAAGGCGGGGCGTATCAATGCTACCCCACAGGTTAAGATTGTTCACGAGACTCCTTCGACTGCTACGGTCGATGGCGATGGTGCTATTGGTATTGTTGCGGCTCACTATGCTATGCAGGTTGCGATCGAGAAGGCTGATAAGTGTGGTACTGGTTGGGTTGCTGTTCGCAACTCTAATCACTTTGGTATTGCAGGATATTATGCCGAGATGGCACTCGAAAAGGATATGACGGGTATTGCTATGACCAATGCTAATCCTTTGGTTGCACCTACTGGTTCGGTCTCTCGTCTTTTGGGTACTAACCCTATTGCGGTGGCTATTCCGACCGATAAGCAACCACCGTTCGTTGCCGATTTTGCTACTACTCCTATTGCACGTGGTAAACTTGATTTGATGGGCAAACAGGGCATTGAAGCACCGCTAGGCTTTGTGCAAGACAAAGATGGTGTGCCTTCTACGAACCCTGATATTCTCAAAGAGGGAGGTGCTATTGTTCCTCTTGGGGGCGATGAGCTTCATGGTAGCCATAAAGGATATTGTATGGGTGCTTTGGTCGATATTTTCTCGGCTGTCTTCTCGGGTGCTAACTTTGGGCCATTTGTTCCACCTCAGGTGGCTTATCTTCCTTTGTTGGATAAGAAGGTAGGCGAGGGTCTTGGTCACTTCTTTGGTGCTATGCGTATTGATGGTTTTCGTCCTGCTGGGGAGTTTAAGGCTTCGATGGATCAGTGGATTGAGACTGTGCGTGGAGCTAAACCTGCCAAGGGTGTCGAGAAGGTTTTGATCCCGGGCGACAAAGAACGTGCTAAGAAGGCTCAGATTTTGGCTGATGGTATTAATATTATTGCTGCTGTCGAGGCTGATTTGCGTGGCATTTGTGAGGAATTGGCGGTTGCATTCCCAGTGGCTGACTAGCCACTAAGCGATGCAGAACTTATATATTAGGCGAAGCCCAGATTTTCTTTTGAAAATCTGGGCTTCGCTTTTTATTATTTGGAACGCTCCCTCCACCTCTGATTACCCCTACACTCTTTCATAGCACATGACCCAGCAATAGTCCCAGAAAAGACCCAGCAATAGTCCCAGAACAATCAATATCTTCTGGTGCAAAATGGTTCAATTGCGGTAGCGGAGATTTTCCCTTCTTATCGAAGGCAAAATCTCCGCTACCGCAATTGGAAATTCCTCTGACAATAACTAAATTATGAAAATCTTTTGCCGCCCCAAAAAACGCCTCAAATACCCCCAAACGCAAAAAGAGCCTCCTATTTTCATAAGAAGCTCTCTTTGTTGACCCACAAGGACTCGAACCTTGAACGACAGAACCAAAATCTGCTGTGTTACCATTACACCATGGGTCAATAACCCAAACTTTTAACGAGTGCAAAGATAAGAACTTTTATACTTCCCACCAAATTTTTTAGCAAAAAAGTTTGAAAAATTTTTCAAGAATTACTCGATCACCACGTTCCATCCCCACTGATCCTCTCGCAAACCAACCTGTAAATCCTTGTAAAACTGATAAATAACCATTGTCTTGTCGCCAACGCAGTGGTATGAATATTTTTTGCCATCTCTTGGGTCAAAAACCTCCTCGATTGGCGCAATTACAGCAGCAGTGCCACAAGCTCCGCACTCCTCAAACTCCGATAACTCCGAAACAGGAATATCACGACACTCAACATCCATCCCAACATAACGTGCAATATCACGCAATGAAAGATTGGTGATCGAAGGTAAAACAGAATGTGAATTTGGTGTCACATAGGTATTACCCTTAATACCAAAGAAATTGGCCGCTCCACACTCATCAATATTGGTATGTGTTGCAGGATCTAGGTACAGTGCGCTTTCGTAACCCTTGGCGTGTGCCAATTCGCCACTTTCGAGTGATGCAGCATAGTTACCACCCACTTTGACGTGCCCTGTGCCATGAGGCGCAGCACGGTCATGCTCTGCATCCACAATAGCACGAATACCCTTCATGCCGCCTTTGAAATATTCGCCAACTGGAGTGCAAAACATCAAAAGCATATACTCATCGACAGCCTTAACCCCAATCGTTGGGCCCGTACCAATAAGCAAAGGACGAATATACAAAGAGCCACCACTCTCGAAAGGAGGAATAAAGTCACGATTCATCTCTACCAATCGACGGCACATCTCGACAAACAATTCGGTTGGTGGTTCGGCCATACGCACGTAACGAGCCGAACTCTGCATACGCTCTGCATTTTTGTCGGGGCGGAAGATGCGCACTTTGCCATCTGGGCAAGCAAACGCCTTCAAGCCCTCGAACGACTCCTGACCATAATGCAAACAACCGGCCGATATGTGCATAGGGATAGTCTCTTCGGTGTGAAGGGTAATCTCTCCCCATTTTCCATCTCGGTAGACGCAACGCAAGTTATATGCTGTACGAATATAATTGAAGCCTAGATTATCAAAATCAATATTAGTTTTTTCCATAGTATTTTTATAGTGTGTTTAGGTTTTGTTTATGAAATATCTATTCTAAAGTCCAATCTGTGCCATCTTTGCGATCTTTGACCACTATTCCGGCAGCAGTTAGTGCATCACGTATTTGATCGGAGAGTGCCCAATTCTTCTCGGCACGAGCCTTGACTCTCATATCTAGGATTAGATCCATTGCACCCTCTAGGGCTTTCGAGCTATTGTCTTGGGCTTGGGTCGTAAGTTCTAGTCCTAGGAGATCCACTAGCACAAAGCGGTAATCGGCACGTAGTGTTTCGAGATCCCCAGTGGTGATGGTCATTTTTTTGTCGTAGATTGAATTTATGGTTTTGACATATTCAAACAGAACGGCTATTGCGATTGGGGTGTTCATATCGTCTGCTACGGCGTTCATTGCACGAGTGCGCAGGTCACTAAGCTCTGCGGCTGTCGTAGCACCCGAAGGTTCTATTTTCGAGAGCACTTCCCATGCTTTGAGTAGGCGAACAAGACCTTTTTCGGCTGCAACAAGAGCATCGTTACTAAAGTCAAGAGTCGAGCGATAGTGAGCCTGAAGCATAAAGAAGCGGATCACCTGTGGCGAATAGGCACGATCGAGCAGCGGATGATCTCCCGTGAAGAATTGCTCCAATGAGATGGCATTACCTAGCGATTTGCCCATTTTCTGACCATTGAGCGTAATCATATTGTTGTGAACCCAGTAGTTTGCCGAGCTAGAGCCATAGGCTGCCTGAGATTGAGCAATCTCGCACTCATGATGAGGGAACATCAAATCCATACCACCACCATGAATATCGAAATGTTCGCCCAAGTATTTACGACTCATAGCCGAACATTCGTTGTGCCACCCCGGAAAACCATCGCTCCAAGGAGATTTCCAACGCATAATATGTTCAGGCGAAGCCTTTTTCCATAGTGCAAAGTCCGCCACAAAGCGTTTTTCGCTCTGGAAATCTTCGGAGCGACCACCACTTTGCATATCTTCGATATTGCGACCACTCAAAATACCATAGTTATGAGTCTGAGAATATTTCTTAACATCAAAATAGACCGAGCCATTTGCCACATAGGCCAACCCTTTGTCGAGGATCTCTTGCGTAAGGTCAATCTGTTCGATAATATGTCCCGAAGCGAGAGGTTCGATCGAAGGATTCAAACAGCCCATTTGCCCCATAAATTCACGATAGCGATTGGTGTAGTGTTGTGCTACCTCCATTGGTTCTAGCTCTTCGAGACGAGCTTTTTTTGCAATTTTGTCTTCGCCTTGGTCGGCATCAGCCTCAAGGTGACCAACATCGGTGATATTGCGTACATAGCGCACTTTGAACTCGGCAGAGCGAAGCAGACGGAAAAGGGTGTCGAAGGTAACAGCACCACGAGCATGCCCCAGATGCGGATCGCCATAGACCGTAGGTCCACAAACATAAAGCCCCACAAAAGGTGCTTTGATAGGTACAAATTCCTCTACCCGACGAGTCAGGGTATTATATAGATTGATCGTCATCATAGTATTTACAGTTTCTAAAAGGTTTGAATAAACACGAAATAAGTAGACAAATTTATAAATATTTTATGAAATATTAACCTTTGTATCAAAAAAAAGCAAAAAAACATTTGGATCAAGCCTCTATAAAAGAGGTTTTTAAAGCTCCATGCCCTCTCGAAGATATGGCATTGTTCTGGGACGCTCGGGTATTTTCTGGGACTCTTGCTGGGTCATGTGCACTTTAGTAGTATGGGGCTCCCGACGGGGGGAGCCGTCCGCCCCGTAGAGATTTCCCTTCTTATCGAAGGCAAATTTCCGCTACCGCATTCTCAATATTATCATCCCCGAAGATATGGATTGTTCTCGGACGCTGCGGGTGTCATGTGCTACGAAGTAGTGCAGGGCTCCCGTGGGGGGAGCGTCCGCCCTGCTGAATTTCCTTGCGGAAATTCTCGCTATCGCAATTGGAAAGATTCTATCCCCGAAGAAATGGTGTTTTCTGGGACGCTCGGGTATTTTCTGGGACTCTTGCTGGGTCATGTGCTATTTTAGTAGTATGGGGCTCCCGTGTGGGGGGGGAGCCGTCAGCCACCCATAATAAAACTTTTCAGCCGCTACTCTCGCAACAAGTCACGATAGCGAAGCAATGCCTCCAAGAAATAGTAATCGGCATAGACCAACGGCTGGTCGATCTCACTACCATGAGGAAGGCTACCCGTACAGTGCATCAACAAAAAATTATTATTCGAGTACAAAGGAGCACGATAACGCTCACTGGCCAAACTCTCTAGCATCTCGATAGCCGCCTGAGTATATTGCCCCTTGTATTGATCGGTGTAGCCCCGAAGCTCAAACAATGCCGACGAAACAATAGCCGCCGCCGAAGCATCACGTGGCTGCTCGGTAAACATATGAGGATCCCACTCAAAATCGGGATCATAACCCACGCTATTGACATTGAAATCCCAATAAGGAACCTTGTCCTGTGGAAGTTGCCCAAGGTAATAGTTTGCAGCCCCAATAGCAGCATCCAAAAAACGAGGGTCTCGGGTAAAACGGTAGACCATCGTAAAGCCATAAATCGCCCAAGCCTGACCTCGTGCCCATGTCGAATTATCGGCAAATCCCTGACAGGTCTGACGTGCAAGAACCTCTCCCGTATGTATATCATAATCGACCACATGGTAGCTCGAAAAATCCTCACGGAAATGGTTTTTTAGCGTGGTCAACGCATGACGAGTGGCAATATTGCGATAGGTAGAATCACCCGTAGCATCACTAGCAAAATAGAGAAGCTCTAGGTTCATCATATTATCAATAATAACAGGGAAGTCCCAGAAGGTCTCGCCATCCCACGAACGACGACTATCCCACGACTCTATACACCCCGTGGTATCATTAAATCGAGTCGAGAGCGACTTGGCAGACTGCACCAGAACATCTCGCATCGTGCTATCTTGGGTTAGGCGGTAGCCATTTCCGAAGCTGCAATACATCAAAAAGCCCACATCGTGGTTCCATGTCACAAATTTCATCTTCTCCATGGCGTTACTCCATCGCTGGGCGTAGTCTCGCCATGTGGTGTCTTGGGTATATTCATAGAGATACCACAGCGAACCGGGGAAAAAGCCATCAGTCCAATCATTGGCATGGGTATATTTGATACTACCATCGGGGAGTGTTGTACGAGGAAACCACGTATTCTCGCCCATGGTCTCGACCATCCGTAGGGTCTGTTTGGCGGCAAAGTCAAAGTTTTCGGCAATAAATTCCTCTTGCTTCGAGCAAGAGATTAACGCTGTTGAGGTAAGGATCCCCAGCAGGATTTTGTCAAATTTCTTCATAATTTTGGGATATAAGGTATTTGGATTAAGGGGACTTCTAAAAATTGATTTGGATGGATTTGGGATGAGATTTTGAGGCTATTTTTTGCCGCCTTCATGGGAGTATAGCCCCGCTATACGACTATAAAAAGGTGAAAAAGAGACCAAAATATCGCCCAAAGGCATTCAAAACGACTTTTATTTGTCCATGTTATATGTTATTATTTTTATGAGGGTCAATTATTAGAAGTCCCCTTAAGTATAAAGGTACAAATAATTTGGTGATAAACGAAATCCTAGTACAAAAAAATAGAGTGCCTTCTCCGAAAAGAAAGCACTCTAGTCTTAATATGAAGAGGGATTTCCCGAAGAAAATCGCCCTACAACTCAGCAAAGAAGTCGTTACCCTTGTCGTCTACGATCACAAAAGCAGGGAAGTTTTCGACATAGATCTTGCGAACTGCCTCCATACCCAACTCCTCGAAGTCGCCCACCTCGACCGACTTGATAGAGCTTTTGGCTAGGATTGCCGCTGGGCCCCCGATCGAACCTAGGTAGAAACCACCATGTTTCTGACACGCATCCGTAACCGCCTGAGTACGATTACCCTTGGCAACCATAATCAACGATCCTCCTGCCGCTTGGAACTCATCAACATAAGGGTCCATACGACCGGCTGTGGTTGGGCCAAACGATCCCGAAGCCATTCCCGATGGAGTCTTAGCAGGTCCCGCATAATAGATTGGGTGGTTTTTGAAGTAGTCTGGCATTGGTTTTCCAGAGTCGATCATCTTCTTGATCTCGGCATGGGCGATGTCACGTGCCACGATCAATGTACCTTTGATATTCAAACGAGTCTTGATAGGATATTTTGATAGCTCCTCACGAACATAATCCATTCCTTTGTCAAGGTCGATCTCGACAGCTGGTGCCATGTGTGGTGCCATCGAAGGAAGGAATTTCGATGGGTTTTTCTCTAGCTCCTCAAGGAAGATACCATCAGCTGTAATTTTTGCTTTGATATTACGGTCGGCCGAACAGCTAACACCGATACCCACTGGACAAGATGCAGCGTGACGTGCCATGCGGATCACACGAACATCGTGTACCAAATATTTACCGCCAAACTGAGCACCTACGCCACTTTCTTGACAGATTTTCAATACTTTCTCTTCCCACTCTAGGTCACGATAGGCACGACCTCCGATCGAACCTTCGGTTGGTAGATTGTCATAGTAGTGAGCCGAAGCCTTTTTAACAGCCGCAAGATTTGCCTCTGCCGAAGTACCACCAATAACCAACGCCAAGTGATAAGGAGGACAAGCCGAAGTACCTAGATCACGGATCTTAGATTTGACGAAAGCGGTCAAACCCTCTTCGGTCAACAAAGCTTTGGTTTGTTGGTAAAGGTAAGTTTTGTTTGCCGAGCCACCACCTTTGGTCATAAACAAGAATTTGTATGCAGAGCCTTGGGTCGAGTAGATGTCGATCTGAGCTGGAAGGTTGTTTGCCGAGTTCTTTTCGTCGATCATATTGAACGGAACAACTTGCGAGAAGCGAAGATTGCGCTCTTGGTAGGTGTCATAAACCCCCTGTGATAGGTGCATTGCATCATCTGCGCCAGTATAAACATCCTCACCTTTTTGACCCATAACAATCGCAGTACCCGTATCTTGGCAAGTTGGAAGTTCGCCTTCGGCCGCAACGATTTGGTTGGTAAGCATGGTATAGGCAACAAATTTGTCATTATCGGTAGCCTCCGAGTCATCAAGGATATTGGCAAGTTTCTGAAGGTGAGACGAACGCAAGTAGAACGAAACATCGGCAAAAGCCTCTTTCGATAGAAGTTCAAGACCTTTAGGGTCTACTTTTAGGATTTTGCGACCATCACATTCGACAACCGATACGTAATCTTTGGTCAACAGGCGATACTTGGTAGTATCTTCGCCCAACTGATAGGTTGGTTCGTAGGTAAATTCTGCCATTTTTATTTTTTTGTATTTAGTTTAATGTTATTTGTGTAACAAAGGTAGATATTTTGTTTTAATTTCTCTGCTTTTCTTTTCAATAATCTTGCCTTTGTGCGATTTAGAATCTTATGAACACTCCCAGTGGTAGTGATTTATGGGCTTGATCTTCGACGTAGAGTTCTCCTTGTTCTAGTGACTCTCTCTTGCCGAATACCGATTCCACTAGGGTTCTACCTAGTAGGGCTGATAGACCCATTGAGTAGAGATTTAGCACCAAGAAGCCATCGCTGGTGAGTAGCTCTCGGCACTCTTTTAGCATCTCTAGGATATTGTCGGTCAAGACCCATTTTTCGCCATCGGCACCACGTCCATAAGATGGTGGATCGAGGATTATTCCTTGATATTTCCTGCCACGACGCACCTCACGACGAGCAAATTTTAGCGCATCTTCGACTACCCAGCGCACTCCCTCTAGGTCTGATCCTTCCATATTCTCACGGCTCCATGACACGGTCTGTTTTACGCTATCCACGTGAGTTACTTTTGCTCCAGCCGTAGTGGCAGCTAGTGTTGCACCTCCGGTATAGGCAAACATATTGAGCACCTCGGGTTGCGACCCTCCACGATCGACCAACTCCGCCACACGAGAGTGGATAAACTCCCAATTGGAAGCCTGTTCGGGAAAAACCCCGATATGTTTGAACGAAGTAAGCCCCATACGCAAACGGAACTTTAGCGAAGGTTGGTCGGGCGATTGATACTCAATCCACCACTGCTCCTTCATCTGAGGGGTCAACTCCCACTGCCCCTTATCCTCCGACCCACGATTCTTAACAAAAACAGCATCGGTGAGCGACTCCCACTGCTTCATACTCATCGAACTCTGCCACAAAGCCTGAGGTTCGGGGCGCAAAACAACGTGTGCACCAAAGCGTTCTAGTTTCATTAGATTGCCAGAATCCAGAAGTTCGTATTGCGATTTGTCCCACTCGGGGGTCAAAAGAGATAATTTCATTGTAAGAAAAACGTTAAATAGTAGTACTGAGTGCAAAGGTAACTCAAAAAAAAGATATACCTTTGTAAATTGTTAAAATTGTAACGTCAAAATACCCAAATTTAATACCGCCGACAATTATGTTTAACTCTCTTCGATCGACACGAACTCGACTTCTGATATTCTCTTGTGCTCTGTTGTGCTCTTGTGCCCAGCCTAGAGCTTCGCTTTCGGATTATGTCGACCCGTTTATTGGTACTGATGCTCATGGTCACACCTACCCTGGGGCGACCACTCCTTTTGGACTTGTGCAGCTGAGTCCCGATACTGGTACCGAGGGGTGGGATTGGTGTTCGGGCTATCACTCTTCGGATAATTCGATTATGGGTTTTTCGCACTCTCATCTTAGTGGTACGGGGGGTGCTGATCTTGGCGATATTCTTTTTATGCCTTCGTCGGGGCAGGTTCGTTTTACCGCTGGAACTAAGGAGAATCCAAAGAGCGGTTATCGTAGCACATTCTCTCATTCGTCCGAGCGTGCTTCGGCGGGATATTATAAAGTTTTTCTTGATGAGCCAAGCGTGACAGCCGAGCTTACGGCAACCTCACGAGTGGGGGTTCATCGCTATCGCTATGACAATCCGCAGGGGCAGCATATTATCGTTGACCTTAACCATGGCATCCAAGACAAAGCCACCCGAGGTGCTGTTCGTTTGGTGGGCGATTCGGTGGTCGAGGGTTTTCGTCGCTCAAAGGGATGGGCTGACGATCATACGGTCTTTTTCTATGCCCATTTTGATGCTCCGATTGCTTCGATGGAGGTGTCGAAAGATGGGGCGATCGAAAAAGGGGTGAGTGATGCTTGGGCTACATCACTGGTTGCGGCTCTACTTTTTGAGAAGCCACAACACGAGATCAATATTCAGGTGGGCATTTCGTATGTCAGCGTCGAGGGGGCTAAGAAAAATCTTGAAGCTCAAACCGCAGGGAAAAGCTTTGACCAGATTCATGCACAAACTCGTGAACTGTGGAACAACGAGCTGTCGAAGGTCAAAGTCACGGGGTCGGAAGACGACAAGGTGATCTTCTATACGGCTCTCTACCATTCGATGTTGGCACCCTATGGTATGTCGGATGTCGATGGATGCTATATTGGGTCGGATCGCCAGATTCGCACCGATACTCTCAATACAAACTATGGTCTCTTCTCGCTCTGGGATACCTTCCGTGCTCTGCATCCGTTGATGACCATTGTTAATCCTCAGAAGAATCAGGAGTTTATCCACTCTATGTTGCGCTACTACACCCAGCGTGGTGCACTACCGGTTTGGGATCTTAATATGCGTGAGAACTATTGTATGATTGGTTACCATTCGGTGCCTGTGATTGTCGATGCCTATATGAAGGGGCAACGTGATTTCGATGCCCAGTTGGCTTTGGAGGCAATGGTTCATAGTGCTATGCAGGAGGATTATGCAGGGGTCGAGCACTACCGTGAATTTGGCTATCTGCCGTCGAACAAAGAGAATAATGCTGTAAGTAAAGCCCTAGAATATGCCTATGATGATTGGTGTATTGCCCAGATGGCAAAAGAGATGGGGCAGGATAGCCTGTATGAAGTGTTTGTGCAACGAGCGCAATACTACAAAAACCACTTTGACCCCACCGATGGCTTTATGAAAGGGCGTGATTCTTATGGTCAGCTACGTTCGCCATTCGACCCGACCGAAATTTCGGCACTAGGCAAGGGCGACTTTACCGAGGGTAGCTCGTGGCAATATACCTTCTTTGTGCCACAAGATGTTTCGGGACTTATAGAACTTATGGGGGGCGATCAGAAATTTGTCGAGAAGATCGAGGAGCTGTTTAATTCTCAGATCGGCACTACTAGCCATGCCGATGTTTCGGGATTGATTGGAAACTATGCCCAAGGCAATGAACCGGGGCACCATATACCTTATCTGTATAACTATGCCGGAGAGCCATGGCGCACCCAACAGCGTATTGCTCAGATCAAGCAGCAGTTCTTTACCAGTTCTCGTGATGGTTTGTGCGGAAACGAAGATTGCGGTCAGATGTCGGCTTGGTATGTCTTTTCGGCTATGGGATTCTATCCCGTAACTCCCGCTTCGCCAATCTATGCTCTGGGTACTCCAACCTTTGAGAAGGTGACGATTGAACTAGGCAATTCAAAACAATTTACGATCGAAGCTCCTAATGCAGGTAAAGATAATATCTATATCCAAAAAGTCGAGTGGAACGGTCAGCCCTATACCAAATCATATATCACTCACGATATGATCGAAGAGGGTGGTACTCTAACTCTCAGGATGGGTAGTATCCCGAACAAAACATTCGGTACGGCTGTTGAAGATCGCCCATCGTCGGCAATTGTCGATCACCAGCAAACCAGCCAAGAGCTGCTATCGAGAGTGGTCTTCGAGCCATATATCCAGAACCCACAACGGGTCTTTCAAGATGTGATTACGGTCACCCCAGCCCAACACAACG
>JAWXTL010000028.1:0-11928 GCA_044433565.1 Rikenellaceae bacterium
TTTCCTGAGGGCACGGGATCTCGTGCTGTTCGTATGGGTAAGTGGAAGGCTGCTATTTTTGATATTCGGGGTGGTAATGATCAGATTGAGCTTTATGACCTAGAGGCTGATATTCGTGAGCAGCATGATGTTGCGGCGGAGCATCCAGAGGTTGTGGCACAGATACGTGAGATTATGGATCGTTCTCATGTTGAGCCTATTAACCCTAAGTTTAAGTTTTTTTAGGGAGAAGGTTACTCTCGGGTTTTTATGAACTAGATTGCAGTCAGGGGATTTTCCTTTGGCTGCTTTTTTTGTTTTGCTGATTCTCTGGGAAAGCCCTGCACTACTAAAGTAGCACATGACCCAGCAAGAGTCCCAGAAAATACCCGAGTGTCCCAGAACAATCTCTACGGGTCGGAAGATTGAAAAGATACTACCCCGAAGATATGGCAGAGTTCTCGGACGGCTGTCGGTGTGACCCGTAAGCCTTCAGGATTACGGGGCTCCCGACGGGTGGAGCCGTCCGCCCCGTAGAGATTTCCCTTCTGGCGAAGGCAAATCTCCGCTACCGCAATTGAACCATTTCTATTACAAAATAGCCTTGAACAACACTTTAGGTGCGTTCTAATGAAGAACGACCCCAAAGTTTAACCCACGAAACCTTCCGATCACACTTGACGCTCCCGTAGAGTCCAAGGAACGAAACATACCTCTAAAGCATTACCAAGACAAATAAATTAAGCCTGTGAAAAAGTGATTACCAACACTTCTTCACAGGCTTAACCTTAAAGCAAAACTATGGGAGACTGCTATTGCATAATTACCACACGGCTTAGGGTGTTGTCGTTGTAGAACATATAATCTACACCTCCTTTGTGGTCGATCTCTAGGCGTGATTTATCGACTCCAAATTCGTTGACCAAGCAGTCATACACTGCTTGAGCACGTCTTAGACTTAGCCCTTCGTTCCATTCCACCGAACCTGTTTGTACGTCGCAGTGACCAATCACTTTGAATACTCGATCCTCTGGGAAGGCCTTGATTGCTGCGGCAACATAACTTAGGTTTACACGTGATTGTTTTGATAGTTTGCTACTGTTAAGCTCGAAGTGGACTACACTTCCTGCAAAGTATAGCTCTCTGACCACTTTTTCGATGGTCACTGTGTCTATTCTGACTTTCGCCTCTTTTGGTTCTACTACTCTTTCGACAACTTTCTCGACATATTTCACTACCTCGACCTCTTTGGCTTTTGGTTGTTTGTATCCACGATAGAATGGGAATCGGTAGATTATACCTGCCGTAGCACTTACGGGGAAGATCCTTTCACGCTGATAGGCCTCTTCTACTCCGAAGTGCCCATAGTTCGAGGCCGACGATTTGAAGGTTAGTTTGGCTGCTATTGTATTGCTGATCCTGAATGTGTTGATTATACCAAATGTTATGTAGTCTTTGGTATAGCTTTTGCCGTTACCGCTTGGTATGGACACACCCGCACCCACATAAGGCGATATACGATAGAAACGATCGTGCTTATAGCCTTTGATTATGGCAATCAGATTGAACATCAAATCGAGATGGACGGTTGTCAATGCACCTACAAGGTCGTTGTTCTGGTCGACAAAGATATTTGCATAGTCGCAATGACCATTGATTGGCGTGCGGTTGTATTTGAGTTGGACTCCAAAAAATGGTGTTATCCATTTACCAACGGCAATGTCGTAGGTCACGGCTCCGTTGAGGTTGAATCCTTCGATGGGCGATGGGATCCATCTATATTCATAACCAATACCTGCTGTGATAAACCAGTTGTCTTTCCATGTTGTCCAGTAGATGTATTCGCTATCTTCGTAGGCTGTCTCTTCGATTAGGTCTTGAGAGTGGGATAATGATGTCACAAATAGCGCAATCATCAATAGTAATAATCGTTTCATGATATTTATTTGCTTAGGGGTTTACTGTTTTAATTGTAGGTAATTATTGTTGTCACAGAATACCAGTTATAACATATAATTACCAGACTTACAAATGTAGGATATAAATTATAAAATTCCAAATTTTATCTCTCGTCAAATAACGATTTCGATAGTTCTTTTAGATTGTTGAGCTTATCGACAATGCGATTAGACAACTTTTTGGCAATAATCCGATCGTCTAACATCTTGATATTGTGCAGGTCAGAGCCTATAAAACGATACATATTATTCGTGAGTAAATATTCGGCTTTCTTCTTGGCTTGTGTTCCATAATATCCCAAAAGAGATAAAATATTACATTGCAATGCGACTCCTGCCTCTTGTAGTCGATAGTAATCTCCTTGATCCATATAGACATAGCGTTCGGGATGTGCAAGTACCACAAAATAACCGCAAGAGCGAATATCGTCTAGTCGCCGCCAAAAGTCCAACGGTGGATATAGATACGAAGTCTCGACCAACAGATAGTTGTCCGATAGGGTAAGTAGATCACCCCCCGAGAGATGCTCCTCGAAACGTGAGTCAAGCATATACTCCGCCGCTAGGTGCAACCGAATACTGCCCTGATATTGAGCCGTGAACTCCCCGAAAGCATGGCGAAGAGATGTGGCACAATTGCCATCATAATAATCCATAATATGAGGTGTGAAACAGACCCTCTCGACACCCAAAGCCTCATACCGATCCAAAATAGCAAGGCTCTCAGATAGCTCCCCAGCTCCATCGTCAACCTTCGGCAAAATATGGGAGTGATAATCAATAAGTCCGCCAAAAAAGCCCGATTCGACCAAAGAAGAAGAACGACAAAATAGTGATCCAAACATAGTTATTTAGTACAAAGATTCGTATTGTTGTGCAATCAATGACCAGTTGTAACGCCTATAAGCAATCTCGATCATCTGATCGGAGGTGTCACTATGTGACTCCAAAAGGCGAAGCAGATCATCAGAGTCCGAAAAATAGTTAGCCTTGTTTTCGGTACTCTCACGATTATAGCTCACATCATAGGCCAAAATATCACACCCACAAAACATAGCCTCGACCAACGAAGGATTAGTGCCACCGGCACTATGTCCATGGATATAATATTTGGCATCGCTGCGCAAAACATAGAGTGTATCGAGATCATAGATAGGGTCAATCAACGAGATATTATTATACCCCGAATAACGACGCTTTAGCTCCATGCCAAATTTGCTATGCTCCCAATTTCCAATCATAATAATTGGCATCGAGATTTGCGAAAATGCCCTAAGAATCATCTCACAGTTGTTCTCAGGCTCGACACGAGCAACCATAATAGCATACGCCCCAGCCTTAACCCCAAAATCACGGAGTACACGCTTGTGCATCTTGGTCGTAGCACTTCGCTCAACATGATCTCCACCATAGGCAATCAACACTGTTTTCTTCTGGTATCGTCGTTTAATATAATCGACAATAGCCTGATTGTCGGCAATAACAGTATGAGAAAAACGAAGAGCCAACTCCTCCGAAAAGCGCAAAAACCACTTAGCCAGACCGTTCCACTTGCCACGCTTCCACTCCAGACCATCAATATTACAGATCAGATGGGTGCGACTAAACAACCTAAACAGAGGGAAAAATATCCCACCCGAAACCCCCAAAGCCACCACCGAATCATAGCCCCTGAGAGAGAGAAATAACGAAATCCCATCATAGAGAATGCTCTGCATTCCGTTGGCACTGAGGTAAATATATTTCAATCGGGCACCTTTGTACCAACGACTCTTATGGTAATAATGTCGAGCAGAGCAGAATACCGTATATTCCACATCCGATGAGCAATTTGTGCCAATAATATTTTCGATCAAGGTCTCGAATCCTCCATAATTTGCAGGGACTCCCACCGATCCAATTATAGCAACCTTTTTCATTTATATCTTTTTGTATAATTCTAATATAGCCTTGGTGTGCTGCTCAAGAGAGTGCTGCCAAGGGCTATTTATGATCTTTGTATTGAATGTACGTAATTTTGAACGATCCACCAATAGCTCTTTGATCTTCTCTTCTAGCTGCGATTCTCTTTGATAGACAAACCACGGATCATAATCCTCGACCAGATCTTTTGCCCCAACATTTCCTGATAATAATACAGGGATGCCATACGAGAGTGCTTCGAGCGTCACTAGGCTAAAGGTTTCATTCCATAGCGAGGGCACAACGAGCAGTGAGTCGTGATGGTAGATCTCATGGAGCTGCCAATGATCGTATCTTCCGTTATATCTGATCAATTCGCACGAAGACGTACCCTGAGAACCCCAAATGTCAAGACTCCAATTCTTTATGCCTTGGTGGTAGAGTTTCAGGAGTAGTTTTTCTAGCAACGGGAGTCCCTTGTAGGGGGTTGTGCCGCCAATAAAGATAAGTTTTAGGATCTTATTGTCGAACTCTCGTTTTGTCCTATTGTCTGCTATCTCTGCATGAGTGATAGGGATAATAGAAGAGTCACATCGCCCAAGGTGCTTTTCATAGACCTGTTGAGTGATCCGACTATTGAAATGTATCACATCAAACAAGCTAAACATTTGTTGATAATGTTTAGCGAGCTGAGTGTATTGTTGTTTGTTTAACTCATTCATCGTAAAAATTTACGTAGAAACTTGATATTTTTTGCCCATAGAGCAACCCTCGAATTGCGTAGTCTTAGATATAACGTAGATTTAGCGTTACTATTGCATGTTGCACAGTTCTCGGGTGAAGGTGACGTGCCTAATTGTCCTTGGTTATTAATCATATTTACCTTGGGGCAAATAGCGTAATAGTCGTGGGTCGTCAAGACCAACTTTACCCCCTTGTTTTTGAGAAATTCAAGCAGTTCGAGAGGTAATCCCATCAGGGTATGAACATGAAAAACCTCAGGTTTGTACTCACCATAAAAAGCCTCCATATCACGCCTTGCCATCTTGCCACTACCCACAAAAGCCTTAGGAGACCTAACACCATAGAGCAAAGCAATAGGAGGGGTATTGCGTAATGTGATGGTCTCGATCCCACATCGCCCAGTGCTCTTTGTCCAACGAATCCTCATACCCCACCAACAATAGCCCGAAGGATAGAGCAACAAAACCCTATGACCTGCCTCTTGTTGAGCCAATATCAAATCGGTGGCATACTTAGTCATACCCCCACTGCGCTGTGGAGCCAAACCTAGTGAGTAATGTAGAATAACCATAATTTATATGAATCGAAAAGAATAAACAGTGCTAATCAACAGATCGGCCATTTAATCTGGCGAGTAAACCAATCCAACTCTTATAACTTATCCCCTCAATATTCAATGTGCCGTGAGTAATATGTAAGTAGAGGGATAATATCGCTAGTAGGTATTGTGTATATGCTAAATAAATATTGCTGAAGTTCTCTTTCTCCACTTGGATCTGCTTTTTGCAAAATGCCCATAATCTATCATCCGTATATCCCTCGACAAGGAGACCCACCTGTGTAAAATAATGAAACCAATCTATATATGGCGGATAGCTTCTTCCTGCATATTCCAGATCGAATACAAAGAGCTCACCATCTTCGATAAACATATTCCATGGGGTGAAGTCGCCGTGAAATGCCGAAAATTCAACCTCCTTATTTCCGTAGAATTTTCTTACTCTCTCAATGGCTTTGCTAACTATCTTTTGGTCTGCTTTGGGTAGGCAATCCAGATACCCCTCTAGGGTGATTAGTGACTGGGCAAATTCGCTCTGGGCGAATGGGATCGAGGCTTTGGTGTGTTGGTGTAGCTCTTTGAGAAATTGCCAATGCTGCTCACTCCACGAATGCACTATGTGGGAGTGGTTGGTTTTTATGGTCGACTCTACAAATGCTTCTGTGTCATTGTTTTGTGTAACTCTTCCGCAGTATAGGCACGTTGGGATATGTTCTACTCCTTTTTTGTGTAACTGTTTGAGCAAAGTTTCTTCTTGTTCAAATAGGTTTACTATTTCAGGATTTTCTGCTAGTTTACAGTATGCTATAATCTTTTCTCCTTGCGAGATTTGTATTGTGACCTTTTGGTGCACCGAAGGGGTGCCACTAAATAGCGAGTATTCAAAATCACTGAGGTTTAATACCTCGCATAATAGCTCTTTGACCTCATCACGTAGCTTAATTTGGAGGTAGTGTGCTCTGGCCATGCGTCTTACTATTGGCACACGATGGAGGTAGGGTAGTAGACGTTTGATTAATTTGCCCGATAAGCTACTTGGTTGGTAGAGGTTTAGAGCTGTGCGCATATTTTTGAGGGGTACAATCCATGATTTACCTTGCGCATTTGAGAATATAATATATTGATGTTTTTTGTTGTTTAGTTTTTGATAGTATCTATTCATTTATAGTTTTTAGTATAATATCACGGATCTCTTCGCCTTTCCTTTCCCATGTGAAACGTTCTCGTTGGCTGAGGATTTCGTTTGCCTTCTCTTCTCGGTCTGTTTTGGATGTTAGCTGGATTATTGCTTTTGATAGCTCTGTGATGGTTTGGTTGCGACTCTTCTTCTGGAGTACTATTGCATAACGGTTGTCGAAATAACGTGTGTAACCCCCTGTTTCTATGCAGATCATGGGTTTTTTGAATGAGAGTGAATCGAATGCTGTGGTTACTGCTCCCTCTTTGAGGGTTGGGTTTACCACCACGTCACATTGGTTCATATATTCGTAGTAACACTCACGTGAGAGATGCCCTGTGAGTGAGACTTTATCTTCGATCTTGTGTTTGCTGATTATTGCCTCTAATCTTTTCTTGTCATTTCCACTACCCAGAATATCTAGGTGCAGTTTGGGGTCTGTTTTTATGGCTTTTGCAAATGCTTCGATTAGTAGGTCGAAACCTCTCCATGCCTCGAGCCTTCCCACTGCCAGATATCGGGTGATCTGGTGGTCGTTCTCTTTTGCTCTATGTTGCTTGGTGTCGATTAGCTCTACTGCTACGTCAGTAAATACTACGGCCTTGTTTTGGTGTTTTTTTGGTATGCTGAGTCTGGTTTGTTCGGTTTTGCAGAGTATGAGTTTTGCTTTTTTGCATCGTTGGCGAAAGCCGTAATTTAGTGGTAGGGTATTGGCTATTACTCTTTGAGCAAATTCTTTTATACGGTTTTTGAATCCGTAATGGCGAGTGAAATCTCGTTCGATAAAACTTCCTGCGCTGGTTGCTCCCCAAATGAAGGTTTGTCGCTGTCCATACCGACTTACCGACCATAGGGCATTTCCGTAGGTTAGGTGGTGGTATATCGAGATGTTGTTTTGTCTCATGGTTTTTCTTACCACACCATTTGACAATCTTTGCCACAGCAGGTAATATATCCTTACGCCCCGCAGCCCTTTTTTCCAGAATCTCCATTTTCTGGGCAGATCATAATAGACAAAGTGTGGTGGATTTTCCAGTTTGTTTTTCTCTAGCCACTCTTCTATGTTGCTTTGATTGCTTTGCCGAGTCAATACCCAAAGGTCAAAATACTTCGACATCTCCATTACCCAGTGCCATCCCACGCCAATCTCCGAACCCATGTTTGGCTCACAAGCATACGCCGAAACAAATATCTTTAAACGCTTTTCTGTCATTACAGTCTTTTCATATTGCGTTTGTGCTGCTTTTCGATAATCAGAGATAATATCTCGATAACTGCCTCTTGGGCTGTGCTATTATTCTCGATTAGGTAGTATCCTTTTTTCTTTGCCAGTAGCTCCATTTTCGAGTTTATCTTCTCTATTGCCTTTCGGTCGAGTTCCTGTTTGCGAGATAGAATAATATCTGGGTGGGCAGTGATTAGAAAATTATAACGCATCCTAGGGATAAACATACGCCCCCAATAATACAAAAATTTACTACTCAGATAGATCGACGAGCGACGACTATCTACAATCATATCAGTGTAATAACGGTCGAAAATAACCATCCTTCGAGAATGTTTCTTGACTCGTAATACATATCCAATTAGGTAATCCCATGTATAATAGAAGAGCCTAAAAAATGAACTCAGAACTCCCTTCATATGGCTTCTATGTGGTTTTTCGTACTCTTGGTCGACTTCTTTTTTGAATTTTGATCTATGTGCCACCTCTCCCAGATTGGGAATTAATGTGGGACGAAAATGAAAATTTATGGTTGCTTTTCCATACAATCGAGAGGTTTTATCTTTAAATAATTCTATAATCGTGGTCTTTCCAGCTCCGTCAGCTCCCGTAAAAGATATTGTTGGTGTATTGTTTGAACGAAAGAATGGTTGTAGATAGATGAAAATAGATCTTAGAAGACGAAACGGTGTTCGTATGGGTGATCTTTTTAGATTGCCCCATAGTGAACGTAGCAGCAGCTTTTTCCCTGATATTCTGTCTGTCTCGAAAGTGTTGTTACATCCAAAATTTCTTTTCAATTCTGATTCTACAATCTCACTATGTTCTACTAAATCACGAGTCTTTTTGTATTTTTCGGGGTAGGCAGCACCAACCACCTTGCAATATAGATACTTGTCCAGAAATTCATACTCTTTAGATACGTGATATAAAACTCCATTAAACTGTCGTGAATCTGTCATTTTCTGAGCACTCAGCAGTCGGATACCATGAATAGATGTGTCAAAAAAGAAATCCCACTGTACAAATTCCACGTAATCAGCCATAATTTTAGCACAAATAAAGGTTGTCATACGACTGTCATGATGATAAGAGAATATGCTCCACTGATCTTGTGTCAATGTTTGGATTATTGCTTTACGATGTTTTCTAAACTCACCGATTGGGATTATAATATCAATATCTCTACCCGAATTATCGTGTGGTAGATTCTCGAAATTACGAAGCAAGGCATACTCTACATTATCATTAAGATATTGTAATACAGAACTTATATGTTTTGTGCTATCGACCATAATTTATCTAAATAACCCTGAATTTGCTTTAAGTTTTTGCCAGAAGTAGCGTGGGTTCATACAGATGGATTTTATAATATAGTAGCCTCCACGTACTATTCGACCTCTTTGGCAAAGAAATATACCATTGCTCACTAGTGTTGCGATGGTTGCATCTCGCTCTAATTTACTCTGTTCTTTTGGTGTAATGTTATCGAGGAAATCCACAAATGATAGCTCCGTTCCACCAGCTCTTCGTCTTTTGAGATTGGTTTTTACGAACTTCATTTTCAGAATCATATTCAGTCGATTTGATGAGAGTCCCAATCCTGTCTTACGATATGAATATAACACCTCGGGGATCGTAATCATATATTTACCCATTTCATATAGATCACTCATTCGAGTCCAAAGATCCAGATCTTCGCAAAAATCCTGATACCGAATATCGCCCTCGGGAAATTTATCCAATCGAAATCCTCCCACACTTAGTGCTGCCTCTCTCTCGAAAAGGCATTGAATAGGTAAGAATACCATTTTTTGTTGTTTTGCTCTGGATAGATATTCTTGCTTTGTTTTAGCTCCTATAAATAATCCCCCTTTTATTTTCCGACCTCTTTGATCAATAAATTGCAACCAGCAGTCAACACCTATTATATCTCTATCGCTCTTAATGATATTATATTGCTTTTCTAACAATTCAGGATGAGCCAGATCGTCCGAATCAATGAATATCAGATATTGTGTAACGGCACTTCTTAGGGCTGTCTCTCTTGCGTAGGCTATACCTCGGTTCTTTGCTAAAGAGATAAGTCGATACCCTTTATTTGCCTTTTCAAGAATATCTTTAGCTATGGATATACTGCAATCAGTTGAGGCATCATCTATGATTAATAAATCAAATTTTTGGAAAGTTTGATTCGTCACAGATTCAAGAGTCTCTTTAATATATCTTTCGTCATTATATACGCAGATGGCCAAGGTTACTTCATTGTTCATTTTCGATTGTATCTGATTCTGTGAAATACCGAGCTGTTGTCATTAGCATTATACAGCCCCAAATGTAAGCGATATTACCAATGCCACCTCCTAGTAACAAGAAAAATATTAGGAACTCTAATGAAAAAAATCTCCTTATGCAACAGTTGAAGATAAATACAATAGCGATAATATAGCTTATCAGCCCATATTCTGTTATCCCGCCAATGGTTCTTTCTCTTGCATATAATCCAGCCATGCGACCTGAGTCAACACCATTGCCAAACCATGTGTCAATGTCGGTTAGGTCTAGTTCTGTTAGGGTATTAATAATTGGCACAACCCTTACCGCTGCACTGCCGTCGGTTTGTATAACAGTGCTTTGATCCAGTGTAAGTGCTGCTTCAAATGTTGCTTTTGCTCTTTGCAGCGGCTCGAAATCAATATATGGTATCGAAATATATATTATCACAAGAAGAGGAATACTCCATACCAAGAATTGTCGTTTGACAAAATAGAGCGAAATTACTGCCAATCCAATATAGGCTGTTCCACTTCCCATGGTCATCATAGTCCATAGAAAAGCTATTATTACCCAACGATTCTCAACATATAGTGATTGTAGTGTGATATTCTCTTTTCCCCATTTTGTTTCGTACATCCTAATTAGCACAAGAAATATAACCGTCAGTATTCTTGCCGAGTGCGAAGGCTCAAGACTCAGTGAATTTGCACCTATTCCTCTATTCAAGAATGACATTAGGTTGATCAATGAAAAGCTTGTAATGTTAAATAATATAAATATTTGTTGTACAACTAGTACTATTGCGAAGGCTAAAATTAGCCCCTTTAACAATCTGATAAAATAGTCTATCGAAAAAGCTTTTTCACAATAAATCAGATTGTAAAATGTAATAAACATAAGTATAAAGCATGATAAATATCCTATGGTCGAGATTCTGAAAGACTCTGGATTGAACAGTGCCGAGAATATTACTGCTATAAAATAGAGCCCTCCCCATATTAATACCTTTGAGATCTTTGG
Source organism: Rikenellaceae bacterium (assembly GCA_044433565.1). Taxonomy (GTDB): domain Bacteria; phylum Bacteroidota; class Bacteroidia; order Bacteroidales; family Rikenellaceae; genus Mucinivorans. The sequence continues at coordinate 10,842 of JAWXTL010000028.1, forward strand.
TGAATAGATCAACCAAACAAGAGGGGTTAGACCCATTGCTCCCACTTTGATATACCTCACATCCCATCCCTCTAGTGGGATGTATTGTGTGCACATCAGAATGAGTAACAATGTGGCTATAAATTTTACTATTACCTCTCTGTTCATTTATCTGTTTCTTATAGCTCTGCATCGTCCTATTACCCTCCATTCCATTAGCGACAACCACATAAAAGGTCTAAAGAGCAGGGCTTTTAGTCTTCCGTGCTTTTTGCAGGTTCTCAGGTACTCTCTTCTGCTTTGATACAAGATTTTGTATTTTGATACTTGATTGTGATGCCTGTTGATTGTTGGTGAGTTGTGGGCGTGGATAAACTCTTGGTCTAGGATTATGTAGTTTTTGTATCCCATTTTTTTTGCTGCTTCGGCTACGAAACGTTCCTCGACATATAGAAATGTGTTGGGATAGAAAAAACCCATTGATTTGAATCTCTCGAAATCGGCAAACATAAAACTACCTCCTATGACCTCTACTTGCATTGCTTTTTTCTGGGTGTTGTCTTCTAGTTTTAGTGGTTTTGAGCGATGTAGCTTGGTGTATAGTGCAAATAACATTTTGAAATCTTCCCATGTTGTGGGTAGACTGTTCAACATTGTTTGTTTTTCTCCTTTTAGGTTGGTCATTATTGGGGCTATGATTGCTGGACTCTCTAGCAATTCATATCGTTGAGTGAGCCTTTCTAGGCAATCTTTTGGTAGGATGACATCGTTGTTTAGAACTGCTACGTATTTGGGATGTATGTTTTTTTGCAGATAATCCAGCGCAAAGTTATTCCCTTTGGCATAACCTAGGTTCTTGGCGGTTTGTAATACCACTAAATTCTCAAACTTGCTCTCTAGTGGTTTTAGCCTTTTGTACGACTCGTTGGGTGAGTGGTTGTCGACCACCACAATCTGCATTTGATCTACAATGGTCTGCTCTTGTAGCTCTTCAACCAATCTTATGGTCTCTTGGTATGTACTGTAATTTAATTGTATTAGCCCGTAAAAACCGAGCAATTAATTTGTAAATTTTGTTTATCTTTGCATCGGACAAGCACCTCCGATG
>JAWXTL010000029.1:0-11917 GCA_044433565.1 Rikenellaceae bacterium
ACAGTCTTTTGGTTCTCGCCCCCCCCACCGCTAAAAAAAACTTGTCGAGACTTCGACAAGTTTTCGGGTGGCGCAATAAAAATAGACAAAGATATAGCAATGTTCTCGGACGCTCGGGCGACCTGTGCTTCGTTAGAAGTGCAGGGCTCCCGTGGGGGAGCGTCCGCCCTGCTGAATTTCCTTCGGAAATTCTCGCTATCGCAATTGAACCATTTTGTTTTCTTATTTTTCTGGGACGACTGGGTCTTTTCTGGGACTCTTCTGGGTCATGTGCCACTAAAGGGTCATGTGCTACGAAAGAGTGTGGTGCTACTAAAGGGTGATGGGGTAATTTATTGAGGTGTATCCTCCCTGCTTAATTTCTGCATTGGAAATTACTAGGCTAAAAACTATTGTCAAGAATAAACCAAAACGGCTGTTAATATCGTGTTGATAACACAACCCCCAAAAATATAAACTACAAAGAAACAAAAACTTAGTAAAAACCAATTGTTGAAAAATATTGTCAACAACCTGTGACAAAAAAATAATAACTTCAAGAAATAACTATTGCAAAAAAATAAAAAACAAATATATAAATCATCCAAACCCAAAAACCAAAAAAAGATATGCCAAAAATATAAACACCTATCTCAACAACAAACTACCACTTATCAACCACAAGACAACTATCAACAACTGTTAATAACTCCAAACTGTCAATTGTTAATTATTAAAAACAAAAAGATGAAAATCAAATAGTTAAAAAGATAAACAATGTCAACAACCAAAACACAAATGTTAATAACTCAAAAAACAAATGTTTTTTAAATAATTTACCAACAGTTTCAACAGCTATTATTATTATAATTAATATATCTATATTTACTTATTATCTAACTAATAAATAAAACAAAATAAAAATATCAACCCAACAAAACCAAAACCCCAAACCAAAGAAGTAACCCCAAAATTAACATAAGAGTAAAATAAGTATAACCCATTTAAGAAAATAAATCGCTAAAACAATAAAACTTAAATAAAAGAGTTTTTAATTCTATAAAAATTAACTATATTTGTCTTTTATTTAACATATATTTATCACACTAATGCAAATCAATACTACATCTCTATTCGACAATAAGTTACTCGATAATACTAGCGGTGTGCAATACAAATCATACCTACAAAAACGTAAAATAATATTCCAACTAGCAGCCCGAGGCATAAGCACAATCTCTGAACTGGCAGCAATCCTCAATCTTAGTAATCCAACAATTACCAAACTGCTAATGGAACTCTCGCAAGAAGGATACGTCAGGGATATGGGCAAAATAGAAACCGCAGGAGGACGTAGACCCAGCTGCTTCGGGCTAATATCTAACTCGGGATACTTCCTTGGGGTAGACATCTCGCACGACCATCTTAACTTCCAAATTATCGACCTCTCGAAAAATCAAATAGCACTTGAAATGGGAGTGCCTGTCGAAATACGTAACGACTATACCACCCTAGAAAAGATAATAAGCGAAATCGAAAGGTTTATCAACGATAACGAAATAAAAAAAGAGAAAATACTTGGTATAGGGATTATCCTCGGGGGACGTGTAGACTCCCTATCAGGGCATTCATATAATATCTTTAACTTCGACCCTCGCCCTCTCTCACAATTGGTCGAGATCAAAATCGGAATCCCAACGATTATCGAAAACGATACCCGTGCTATGGCCTATGCCGAATGGAATTGCGAAAAGACCGAAAATCCCCAAAACGCCCTATTCGTAAATGTGGCTCGTGGTGTGGGGGTTGGTATTATCATCAATGGCGAGTTGTATTATGGTAAATCGGGCTTCTCGGGTGAGTTCGGACATATCCCTTTCTTTGATAACCAGATGATTTGCCACTGTGGCAAAAAAGGATGCCTAGAGACCGAAGCCAGTGGTGCTGCTCTCGAACGCAACTTTGTTTCGGCTCTCAATAGCGGTGCTTCGTCGATCCTTTCGGATAAATATCAACAAACCGGTACTGTGGCTCTTCCCGATATTATTGATGCCGCCTGTTCGGATGATGTGTTGAGTATCGAGCTCATCACCAGTGTGGGCGAAAAGGTTGGGCGTGGTATTGGTGTTCTTTTGAACCTTTTCAACCCTGAGTTGCTGGTCGTTGGTGGTGTTCTTTCGACTGTGGGAGATTACCTTATGTTGCCTATTCGCACCTCTTTGAACAAATTTTCACTTTCGTTGGTCAATCGTGATTCGCAATTGCGCCTCTCTCGTTTGGGCGAGACAGCAGGTGTGATTGGTGCTGCACTTTTGGCTCGTAAACGTATTTTGGAGATTGACGAGGTTAGCAATTAACATCTTTTCAACAAACCATTAACCCTCCCGATCATTTGTATATATGGAACTTATAATCGCCACAGCCAATCCTCATAAAATCAAGGAATTTGAACAAATCATTCCCCCTCATATCACTCTACTCTCGGCACTCGAAGCGGGTGTTACGCAAGAGGTCGAAGAGAATGAGGTGACCCTTGAGGGTAATGCACTATTGAAGGCACGATTTATCCACAAGCAGACCCAAAAAGCCTGTTTTGCCGATGATACAGGGCTTTTTGTCGAACACCTCGATGGTCAGCCTGGGATCTTTTCGGCTCGTTTTGCCCAAAAAGAGGGGATTATCTCAGACAATCCATCACAGGATAATATCACCCTTCTATTACAAAAACTCTCGGGTGAGACCAATCGCAAGGCCTATTTTCGCACCGTGATTGCCCTGATCGACCAAAATTCGCAGGAATACCTCTTTGAAGGGATTATCCATGGCGAGATAACCATCTGTCACTCTGGAATGAAAGGATTTGGTTACGACCCCGTTTTTGTGCCCGATGGCTATAATCAAACCTTTGCTGAGTTGTCTTCGATCGAGAAAAATGCAATAAGCCATCGTGGACGTGCCACAGCCAAGCTGATCGACTACCTCAAAACAACCAAATAATCCCCCCGCTCTTTAGATGGCATACTCTCAGGGTGAAATTGCCCACGCAAAAGGATATAGCGAACGTGGGGTAATACTCCACACTCTGAAGTATAGCGAGAGAAAGTTGATAGTGCATATTCTCACTCGTTCTCGTGGGCGGATGAGTTATATAACAAATATTTCACGGGGCTCTTCTCGCAATCTTTATCAACCTCTTTTTGTTGTTGAGTTTTTGGCTTGTGCTTCACGTGGGTCGATGGATAAGATTTTGAGTTGTGAACTTGCGCCGACTCTCTATAACACGCCGTTTGATTTGGTCAAGAGGTCTCTGTCGATCTTTATTTCGGAGCTCCTATATCGTATTATTCGTGAGCCAGTAGATGATCCACATCTATATGATTATGTTGAGCAGTCGGTTCTCTCTTTGGATGTAATGGATCGAGGGGTGGCAAATTTTCATATTTGGTTTTTGGTACATTTGACCTATTTTTTGGGATATGGATTTGCTCGGGAGTATCCATCTGGAGGGTGGTTGAATCTCTCGACGGGTGAATTTACCGCTGGGGTTCCTCCTTTGGGTGAGCGTGTTGCACCCCAGTATGCCTATTATCTTTGGCGTTTTGTTGATTGTGATGTACGGGATATATCTTCTATTGAGTTGAATCGTGATTTGCGTGTTATACTTTTGCAGGTTTTGGTAGATTATTACACCTATCATTGTGATAATTTTGGGAGTGTACTCTCTATTGAGGTGTTGGGGGAGTTGTTTTAGGTTTATGGATGGCTGTCTTCTGGGTGGTTTGTTTCTCGGGCGGCTGTCGGTGTGACACGTGCTTCGATAGAAGTACGGGGCTCCCGACGGGGCGGACGGCTCCCAAGGAGATTGATTTTTCTGGGACGACTGGGTCTTTTCTGGGACTCTTGCTGGGTCATGTGCTGCTTTAGGAGTGTGGGGCAATAGAACTATCTCTTCTTTAAATTACCCTCAAAAAAATGGGCTTTCGATCCTCTAAAGATCGAAAGCCCATCATAAATATCTCTAACTGCTCGAAACTAGAACAATCTCCAACCCACACCAATAACAAATTGACGGTTGCGAATATTAGAATCTTCGGCCATATTACTCAATCCCAAATTATAACGAACATCAATGTTCAAACCATTATTGAGAGTATATCCCAAACCAACAGGAATAGCAAAAGCCCCACTCTTAATATCGTCCGAAACAGAATTGAAAATACCACCATCACCTATTTTGAATGATGGCTGAATACCAGCCTTGACGTGCAAACCCTTGAATACAAAAACATTCACCAAAATAGGAATATCAATATAACCAATACTACCATTGGTCTGTGTAGTACCCAAAATCGCACTATACGCATCCGACACAGTAAAAGTAGATTTAGAATACATAGCATCGACAGTAACACTCAAAAGATCCATCGGACGAATCTCGGCCGAAAGACCCACATTCCATCCCGTGCTACCCGAAAGACCAGTAGATAGATCAGATGGCGAGTTGAAGTTTACACCCACACGAGGTCCAAAACTAAAGAAATCCTGAGCCTGTGAGGTCAAAGAAAAGAAAAGTGCAAAAAGCACAAGCGAAAGACATTTTTTCATAATTTTATAATCTTTAATAGTTTATAATCAACACCAAAGGTAGAGTTTTTTTGCTAAAAAATATAATTTTTATATTTTTTTAATACTATCTTTGTCTGCAATTAACAGACCTTTGAAACCAAATAAGAGCTTTTTTAGCACCCCAAAGATGATAGACTATTCTCCTTGTAAGATCAACCTCGGGTTGAATGTGATACGCAAACGTAGTGATGGATACCATGATCTCGAAACCCTTTTCTATGAGGTGTCGGGACGGCCTGATATTATTGAGTTGCAGCCCTCGGCCGAGGACTCTTTTTCGAGTTCGGGGATCATTGTTGATTGCCCTGCGGAGTCTAATCTTTGTTGTCGTGCTCTGAGGTTGCTTCGTGATTCGGGCTATTTGGTTCCACCGACATCTATCCATTTGCACAAGCAGATTCCTTTTGGTGCAGGATTGGGGGGCGGATCGGCCAATGCCACCTATGTTTTGCGTATGGCTAATACTCTTTATTCGCTTGGTATTTCGGTGGAAGAGTTAGAGGTTCTCTCGGGTGCTTTGGGCAGTGACACTTCGTTTTTTGTTCGTGGTGGTGCGCAGTTGGGATTTTCTCGGGGTGAGGTTCTCGAGCCTGTCGATTTTTCGTTGGCAGGTTATCATTTATATATTGTGATGCCCGATTTGCATATCTCTACGGCTTTGGCTTTTTCGGGTATTAAGCCTTGTGTTCCACGGTTTTCTATTCGAGATATTTTATCCAGAGATTTTTCTTTTTGGAGGTCGCATCTGGTGAATGATTTCGAGGGGTCGTTATTTCCTGTCTATGAGCGACTAGCCCAGATTAAGCAGACTTTTTATTCTCAGGGGGCGGTATATGCTTCTATGAGTGGATCGGGGGCATCTGTATATGGTATTTTCGAGAAGCCAGTGGATTTTGCTTTTGAGGATTTGTGGCATTATGAGGTTATGAGGTAGAAGATATATATATATATTCTCGGACGGCTGTCGGTGTGACACGTAAGCCGTCAGGTTTACGGGGCTCCCGACGGGGGGAGCCGTCCGTCCCGTAGATTTTTCTGGCGAAAAATCCGCTGTCGCAATTGGGGAGATTCTATTCCATGAAGTCGTTGATTGTTCTGGGACTCTGCTGGGTCTTTTCTGGGACTCTGCTGGGTCGTGTGCTACGAAAGGGTGATGGGATAATTTGCTGGGGGAGCTATCCCAACTCCACTACCGTAATCCCTGCGCCCCCCATCTCTTCATGTTCATCTTTGAAAGATAATACATTGATCTCTGATGATAAATACTCCCGAATATGCTGCTTCAATAGCCCTGTACCCTTGCCATGCAAAATCCTAACCTGCTTAATACCAAACATCAATGCCTCGTCTATAAACTGACGTACTAGTTCTACGCCATCTCCTCCTCGCATACCACGAAGGTCAATCTTATCATCGAAATTGGCTCTCTTGCTCAGGGTGTCATAACCCGATCCCTTGACTGTTGTCAGTGTCGAAGGTGCCTGACGTGATGCTACTCCTTTGCGTATTTCGTCGGCTGTGGCTAGAATAAGTTTTTTGAGCGACACACGAGTTGTCATACTCCCAAATTCAACCTGCGCATTCTGCCCCGAGATCGTGACCACTTCGCCCACTACGCTCTGACCCTGCATCTTAACCTTCGACCCCACCTCTATCTTCTTCGGCTCTTTAGCCTCTAGGGGTTTGATCGGAGTGTTTGCTGCGTTCTCTTTGCGCTGTGCTGCACGTTGGGCTTTTTGCTCCTTCTTACGACGCAACTGCTCCATCTTGCGAGTGATCTCATCGCTCGAATGTGCTTCCTCTGTGGCAATCTGATCTCGCAAAGAGTTAAGCCCCTCACGAGCCGCTCTGGTCGCCTCTTTGGCGGCTTGTGACTCCTTGATCTCACGGATTGTCTTCTCGATCTGACGATTTGCCTGAGCGAGAATCTGCGAAGCCTCCTCACGTGCCTTTTGCACTATCTCTTGGCGTTTCTCTTTTAGGCTCTTGAGCTCCTGTTCATACTGCTCGATAGTCTTGTCGACCCCACGCTCCACCTGACGAATCTTCTCACGCTTGTTCTCCCAGTAGCGTTTGTCTCGTGCAGCATCCCTCAGCTGTTTCTCGATATGCACCTGATCTACCCCAATCTTCTCTTGGGCGGTTTGGAGTATAGCCTCCGAAAGACCAATCTTTCGGGCAATCTCTAGCGCAAACGAGCTACCTGCACGACCCTGTTCGAGACGAAACAGAGGAGCAATCTTTTGCAGATCAAAACTCATAGCACCATTACTAACCCCAACAGCTGCCGTACCATAATATTTCAGGTTGGCATAGTGGGTAGTTATCACCCCAAAGGTCTTGCGTTGGCGCAACTCTTCGAGAATAGCCTCGGCAATAGCACCCCCGATATTAGGCTCTGTACCACCTCCAAACTCGTCGATCAAAATCAAACTCTGGGAAGAGGCTCTGCGCAAGAAATATTTCATATTATTCAGATGCGAAGAGTAGGTCGAAAGGTCATTATCGAGCGATTGTTGGTCGCCAATATCGACCATTATATCTTGGAAAACGCTCATCTGAGAATTTTCCTTGACCGGAACCAACAAACCGCACTGAAGCATATATTGCAACAGCCCCACACACTTCAAACAGATAGACTTACCCCCTGCATTGGGCCCCGAGATCAAAAGGATATGCTCCCGCCCATCGAGCCGAAGATCCAGTGGAACAATCTCACGCCCCTCACGTTTGAGGTGCTCTTCGAGCAAAGGGTGACGAGCTCCACGAAGGTAGATCTCGGGCTTCTCTTCGAGAATCGGAAGAGTAGATCCCGTGCGAATAGCATACTTTGCCTTGGCAACCAAAAAGTCAATCATCCCCACAAAATCTCCCGTAGCAATAATATCATCAACAATCGGACGTACCCAATTGGTAAAAGCCGTAAGAATACGCACCACCTCACGCTTTTCGGCCATCTCTAGCTCACGGAGCTGATTGTTCAATTCGACCACCTCGACCGGTTCGATATAGGCGGTCTTGCCCGTAGCCGATTCGCTATGCACAAAGCCCGAAATCTTGCGCTTATGCCCTGCATCGACCGGAATCACCGCCCGACCATCACGAATATTGATCGACGACTCACTAGGGGTATAGCCCTCCTCTTGCGCCTGTTTCAAGATGCGCTGCATGACCACACCAATACGTGCACTCTTCTGGTGTAGCTCCCTGCGTATTTCGGAGAGTTGTGGTGTGGCATTATCACGCATTCGTCCATACTCATCGACCAAACGACGAACTCCAGCCAACACATCCTCATGAAGATCAACCTCACTGGCCATATCCAACAGATGGTGATACTTCTCCTCGGGTTGATCCATCAAAAAACGAGTGACCATCATAACCGACTCAAGCGACTTACCTAGACTGAGAATCTCGCTCTCTAACAAAAAATTCCCCTCGATCTTGGCACGTTGCATAAAACGAGTATCCCGAAATTGCGTACTAGAGAAAGCCCCCTCCATCATCACACAATTGCGCATCTGGTGGGTGCGTTCCAACTCATACTGCACATCATCAAAGTCGGTGCACATCTCGATCGCCCCCACCAGCTCCTTGGCAACCGAGCAGTTGGCATAGTTCATTATCTCTTCACGGATACGGTTGAAACCCACACGGGATTCAAAATCATTTGGATAGTACATCAAATATTTGGTTGTGATATGTGGTTATAGTGGTTTACGGTTTTTCAGGGCGTGGCTAATGGTTAGTGCATCGGCATATTCGATCTCGTCTCCAAAGCCAATACCACGTGATATGGCACTAATCTCAACGCCTAGTTTCGATAGTCGTTTCGAGAGGTAGTAGGCTGTTGTTTCGCCCTCGATTGTGGTGGGTAGCGCAAGGATTATCTCTCGCACCTGATCTTGCTCTATGCGACTCTCCAATAGGTCGAGTTGTAGATCCGAAGGAGCGACACCATTAAGGGGCGAGATCACCCCACCCAGCACATGGTACAATCCGCTATATTGGCCTGTCATCTCGATCGAGAGCAGATCGCCCACGTGTTCGACAATGCACACCATCTGGCGATCACGACGAGCATCGCTACAAATCGGACAGAGCCCCTCGTCCGAGATATTATTACACCGAGTGCAGTGCTTCACCTTATGGCGAAAATCATAGATCGCCCCACTAAGCAACGAAACATCCTCTTTCTGCTGTTTGAGCAGGTGTAGAGCTAGGCGCAGAGCAGTACGTCGCCCCACACCGGGGAGTTTTGATAGTTCGCCCACCACATTATCTAATAGTTGTGACATTCTTTGGTTTTTTGCTATAAGGTTTAAATGGTTTTAGCGTATGCCACGGCTATTTAGGGCACGATGATAGGCTGCTGCGTTGCGGTTGTGTTGCGAGAGCGACTGGGCGAAGACGTGGCTTCCCGAGAAGTCGGCATTGGCACAGAAATAGTAGTAGTTGTGGTTTTCGTATTCTAGCACTTTATCTATAACCCGAGAGTCTACTATGCGTATGGGGCCTGGGGGTAGTCCTGCGTTGAGGTAGGTGTTATAGGGTGATGGGGTCGAGAGGTGTTTGTTGAGGATGCGTCGTATCGAGAAATCACCAATAGCAAATTTTACTGTTGGGTCGGCCTGAAGCGGCATCCCCACCCTTAGGCGATTGATATAGACCCCAGCCACGTCCGACATTTCGTCCCAGTGGTTGGTCTCCTCGCTAACGATCGACCCTATGGTAACGATCTCTAGCGGCGTGAATCCCAGTTTTTGGGCTTCGGCCAGTCGTTTTTCGTTCCAGAAGTTGTCGTGCTCTTGGCGCATCTTATCGACAAATTCAAGGGGTGTCACCGTCCAATAGAACTCATAGGTATTGGGCAAAAAGAGCGATGGTAGGCTCTCTGTGGTCATATCCAACGCCCCAAGCAGCGAGTCGCAACGAAACAGGGTCAGAAAATCGAGTGAGTCGGCAAGGGTATAACGAGAAACCCTACCTGCGAGTTGCTCGATGGTTCGCACATTATTAAAGGTCACCTGAATGGGGGTTTGATAGCCACGAGTGACAGTATTGAGAATCTGGCGCATAGAAAAATCTTTCTCCACAACATAATTCCCCACTCTCAGAGCACGAGAATCGAGATGTGAGGCATAATCGTGGAGTAGCTGATCGCCCGAGGTCAAGACCCCCTTCGATAGAAGAATCTCGGACAAGGTGTCGATCGTAGCCCCCCCATAGAGTTTAAATTCGACCCTACGCTGGGCAATCTTTTGGTATCGGTAATTATATTGCGGCAAAGCCACAAAGAGTCCCACAAGGGTCAACGCTGTAAGGGAGAGGAGTATAACGACTATTTTTTTCATCTTGCGGTTAATCTGTCAGAGTGTAATAATGTGCAAAATTAGTAAAAAAGTACGTGAATTTAGAAAAAAGTAGTATCTTTGCGCTCGGGTAAGTCTCCTACGACCAGCTCCCCTCGAATCCCCCAGGGCAGGAATGCAGCAAGGGTAGAGGGTTGTAGCGGTGCGATGGGAGTAGCTTACCCTTTTTTTTTGTCTTTTTTTTCGGGGGTTTTTCATGATTTAGTTTTTGCCAGAAGAGTTTCCGAATTGCGATAGCGAGAATTTTCTGCGGGGAAAAGTCAGCCTAAAGGAGACTCCCATAGCAGATTATTAGAGGATCCTAAAGTAGTCCATGACCCAGCAAGAGTCCCAGAAAAGACCCAGTCGTCCCAGAACAATCAATTTCCTTGGGAGCAAAACGCCCCAATTGCGATAGCGGATTTTTCGCTAGAAAAATCTACGGGGCGGACGGCTCCCCCCATCGGGAGCCCCGTACTATTTCATAGCACGTGCCACCCCGACAGCCGCCCGAGAACAATCCATTTCTTCGGGGATAGAATCTTTTAAATCTTCCGACCACCTTTAGACGGCTCCCCGAGAACATTGCCATATCTTCTTACCCCTTTTTTTCGGAGCTAGACCGTTGTTTTTCTGGCGATATATTTATACCTTTGTCTATATGAAAATTGTAGCTTTTAATGGTAGTCCACGCCCCAGTGGAAATACTCAACAACTTATCGAGGAGGTCTTTAAACCACTCAAGGAACAAGGAATAGAAACCCAGTTGGTACAAGTCGGGGGAAATCTGCTTCGTGGATGCGCCTCGTGTTATGCCTGTTTCAAGACCCGAGACGGAGTTTGTGCTCTAAAGGGAGATCGTATGAACGAATTTATCGCTCAGGCGCAACAAGCCGATGCAATTATTCTCGCTTCACCCACCTACTATGGTAGCGTAAGTGCCGAGATGAAGGCTTTTATGGATCGTCTGGGGTTGACAACTATTGGTCAGGGGCGCACTCTCACTCGCAAGGTGGGTGCTGCGGTGGTGAGCGTTCGCCGTGGTGGTGCAGTGCCTGTCTATGATGAGTTGAATCGCTTTATGTTGGGCAGTGGAATGATTGTTCCGGGTTCTACCTATTGGAATTTTGGTATTGGCGAACACCCCGGTGAGATCTACCAAGATGCCGAAGGGTTGCGCAATATGCGTGATCTGGGCGAACAATTGGCATGGCTTATGAAACTGGTCGACCAGTCAAAATAACAACACCCCCTTATCAAAAAAACAAAAACCTAACTTAATTACCAAACAATGAAACAGACCCCATTTACCCATTACCATATAGCCGCAGGTGCTAAGATGGCAGAATTTGCAGGATATAATATGCCGATCGAATTTTCGGGCATCACCCTCGAACACCATGCTGTGCGAGAGGGAGCAGGAGTCTTTGATGTGAGCCACATGGGCGAGATCTGGGTCAAAGGCGAGAGAGCTTTCGACTTTTTGCAATATGTGACCTCTAATGACGTGGCGAAACTCTATGATGGACGGGTGCAATATTCGTGTTTGCCCAATGGGCAGGGGGGTATTGTCGATGATATTTTGGTCTATCGTATTGATGCGCTCTGCTATCTTCTAGTGGTCAATGCCTCGAATATCGACAAGGATTATCAGCACCTTGCCTCTATTGCCCCACGCTTTGGACTTCGTGAGGGGGTGGAGCTCTATAATGCCTCTGATGAGATAGCCCAACTGGCAGTGCAGGGCCCCTTGGCGATGCAAATCATTCAAGAGATCACCCAAGAGCCAATTATGCAGATGAGCTATTATACCTTCACAAAGTGTACAATAGCCAATATCCCCAACGCTATACTCTCGATCACAGGCTATACGGGGTCGGGTGGATGCGAAATATATGTCGCCAATCAAGATGCCCCAAAGCTATGGGAAGCCCTATGGGAAGCAGGTGCGAAACACGGTC